>JAUXGF010000084.1 GCA_030622395.1 Calditrichaceae bacterium | reverse complement strand
ATATAGTCCAAAAAAGGATCGCCAAAATCGTGCGCAATGAAGTCACCTACTTGAGGCACTTCTGCTGGTTGATTGTAGATTAATTCTTTTGTTGCTTCTTGAACTTCAACATCTGCTAATTTTAATAATTCTATTAGCGATGGATGCCACTCTTTTATGAACTCACCGTAATAATTCCAATTATCTTCAGTTGTTGAAATAATAGTTTTATCAAAAACAATGTCTTTTAGGAGTGGGAGGTATTTATAGGAGGGCACACCTTCCATAAAATCTGCATAAGTAAAATTGTCTACACTCATGAAGATATATATGCCTTTAAAACTTTTTTCGAACTCATCGTAATGTTCCCCATGATATTCAATTTCATGCTTTTCCAAAAAAGAAAGAAATTTTTCAGGATTATACGAATGAATGTATAATCTTTCAGCCAACACCCATACTCGTTTATTCAATGATAAAGGCATGTTATTCCCTATTTGCACTTAAACTTCTAACATTATTATTGTCCGAAGTTAGTTTGGTATCTCTAAATCAAAAATATTAATTTTATCATATAAAATCAACGCTTAAGTTCTTAAGAGTTAAAAACGAACTTGTTTCCTTTTACCTAAATTTCAATTTAGAAATTTAGATATTATATATCAGTAAAAATCAGTGTTGTCCGAGTTATCTGTGTTCTATAAAGTTATCCCGAATCGCGATCGGGTTTTTTACTTTAATTTATGGTATAAATTTTGCAATTTAAAACCGTTTTGTTTAAACTTAAACCCTTAACTTTTAATATAAACCGACAATATGAAACAATGCTTTTAGAAAAATCGTTGTATTTTTTAACTGTATTGTCTATCTTTTGAAATTCCAAATTTAAAAGGAGAAAATAATGAAATTAAAAGCTCTTTTATTAATTGTTACTTTGTTCTTTATGGGATGCGCCTCCTATAAACAGCTCAAGCCCGAGCCCGAAATAACAATCCTTGAACGCGAATATATTGAACTTAAGGACGACGGCGATAATTTTGAATTGGATAAGGATAAAAAGTATTTTATTACTTTCCCTCCGTCTGTTGCCGATAATTATTACCTGCTTCTGCAATCTCCTTATTTAGAATTCCTTAATACATACCTCACTAACGCCTTTGACGATGGGAAAGGTACAATCATTAAAATTAAAGATGAAAGCGGCGATCCCGGAAATTTAATCGTCTATCCAATCGATAAAAGTGTGCAAAATTTTTACTGGATAATTGAATACGTGCGTCAGGATATGGAACTGGAATTAAATTACCGCTATATAGAAAAATGGCGTTTTAAATTTGAAAACAAATATGCTGAATTTCAGAGAATTTTCGCTGATAATAAAGTTGACAGCAGCGTTTATAAATCTATTGGGGTGAGTTTAAACTTTGAGGGATTTAATTTTTACAAAGAAATAAGCGCTATCGAAATAAAATCAGAAAAATTAAATAATCTAAAAAAAGAACTTCTGGAAATTGAAAGCATTTTCCCCGCCAATATCGTTAATACAAATGACCAATCCTACCGGGATTATGTGGATTTAAAAAATAAAGTCGATAATGAACTTCGCTTTCATAATGATTATCTAACGGTATTAAAAGTTTTTAAATTAGAGAGCGATTCACGATTGGATATTTCTAAATTCAGCAGAGCGCTTCCGGATTTTTTAGATTTCTTAGACCAAAAAGACCGTTTCCCTCAAAATATATTAGATGAAGCCAAAGAAGTTTTGGGTGGCCGCTTACCGGAAGTTATGCCCTTCTTTGAAAAAGAGCTGCCTAAAAAAAATAACGCCGATCGAATCGATTTTGATATGGTGCGGGCAGAAGCTTTATACGACGCCACAGGAAAGATAATGCCGCCGGGCTTTACAACGCTTGCCGGATTTGTCAACGCTTACAATCAAAGAGCGGACGCTTTGAAATCGGCGAAAACAAAATTGGATGAATTACAAAATGCCGTTAAAAATTATCCTCAAATGCCGGCTAATAATTATTTTGATAAGAAACTTGCCGAGTTATCCGAAATAAAACACACTCTGCCTGTTACGGGCTTTTCTTCTTTTGGAAAATATAAGCAATATAAATGCGCTAAATTATTAGATAAAGAAATCAATAATATAAAGTATAAAGTGAACAGTCTAAACAGCGCCTATCGCCGGGCAGACAGGCTGGTTCCGCAGCTTAATACTTATAAACAACAGAAACAGTATCGCAATATGTTAAAGTTAATAAGGCAAAACGGCGATTTAAGTTTTCTAAAGCCCATATATAAAGGCGTGGATCAGTTATCTTTAGATGAACAAACACGCCGGATAAAGACGGCTGTTAACAGCGGCGCCTGGCAGGAAGCGGAAGCTAAATTACAATCTTTACATTATGACGATGATTTTCTTAACCCCTCTATTATTATGCCCCAAAAAAGGCAAACGGTCAGCAGTTTAGAAAACACACTTTACACTGGCGTTGACGAAGTATCCAGACAGCGCGCCAAAAAATTTATCTCTGAAAACATAAATAATATTGATTATGTGGAAGAATTGTATACTAACCCGGCGTTTCTACCTGTGCATGAATTGACCTTTACATCCAGCGGTCAAAGCGAACTGCAGCGCCGGACAAAAACTTTAAACGATCATATGCTTTATCTTAACGAACAGGAATTTCCTACTTCGGCAATTAAGAGTTTATATGATGAATTTACTAAAAATACCGGCGACAACGGCGTGGCAAAAGCAAGGGCAATCGTAACGCACGGCAGTCATTATACAGGCGATGACCGCAAAATAAAAACACGCGTTGCAGAATGCGATCCTTGGGCTTCCAAGTGGATAACCAAAGCGAAAAATTATCGTAAAATATTTGCTTTGCCGTCTACCAGTAACAAAGCGGGCGTTAACGAATATGTTTTCCGTTTAAATATCCGTATCCCTTCAGACGCTAAATTTCCGGTTTTTGATATCAATATTAAGCTGCCCAAACAAGTGGCTAAAGAGGCTTCCACAAGCCAGTGGTATAAAAAAATCACCATGAATAAAAAGATACTTAAAAATGAAGGGCGTTTTACAATAACTTCTCCTACTTCTGCAAATAACTATGAATGCCAGATTTCACCGGTGCGAATGGTAAAAGATAAGGATAATATTTTGGAAGTGCATTTTAAGAATCATTCGTTTAAAGTTTTTGAGGTCAGCGTAATGGCGCAGAAACCGATTATTAAAAAGCATTAGTGGGGAGTGTGAATAATTAGTGCCTGAACGAAAACTAGCCAAAACTGTCATTTTCCCACAGGGACGCCTGTGGCGCGATCCCGATTTATCGGGTGAGAAATCTTACATCCCCTGGAATTATTGAAGTTACAGATTTCTCCCTTCGGTCGAAATGACAAAACAGCGCCTTTTCGTTCGGGCATTAATTAATAAGTAGGGAGTTAGAAGTAAAAAGGTAAGAAATATTTAATTCATTCTAAATTTTAAAATTGAATGTTTACTCAGGAGAGTCAACTATGAAAAAGCGAATTATCATTGGAGCTGTAAGCGTATTAGTTTTAGCCGCGGCGGCTTACTTTTTGTTTTTCAGGAAAGATCTATCGGACAAAATAATCATTCCCTTTATCGCCCACCAAAAGCCAAGGGTTGATCCGCATATCCCAAGTTCAATTCCTATCGCCGACAAATTGGATGAAGTATTATTTGACGGTTTGTTTAATATTTCCGCCAATCCGAGCGGCATTACCTATGAGGACGGTTTAGGTGAATTCATAGAAATCGATCATAACAACGTGGTGACAGTGCGCCTTAAACCCAAAAAGAAATGGCATGATTGTTATAATGTTAAGACTGAAGATGAGGAAATTTCCATTTCGGAAGTAAAGGAAAACTATTTCACAGCTAAAGATTTGAATTTCACCCTGCGAAGGATTCAGCGTTTAGGCAGCTTATCTCCTGATTATATTTTAGTTTCGCAAGCTATAGAGCATTTTGATTTTTCCGGTCCCGACGCCAACAATGAAATCCGTTTCAAATTTTCCGACGACCGCATCTGGACGGAAGCGGATATAAAAGAAGTACTGTCGTTTAAAATGTTACCCTACAATTCCGAATTGAACGCGCCCAATTATTATATCGGCACAGGGCCGTATCTGGCGGTTACTCCCCAAGCGGAGGTTACTAATTATTATAAAAATCCCGCCGGAAACGCTAATTTAAATAATGTCATTTTGCAGCCCTATATTGATAACAGCACTTATACTACAGAAATAAAAAACAACAATATAAACACCCTGCTAAGTACGCCCTTTGGAAGCGTTTCTACAATATTAAGCGATAACGAGGATTTTTTCTACAAATCAAATATCAGCACAACCTTTTTTGCGGTAGTGTTTAATGTTCAGCGTTTATCATTGGAGCAGCGCCTTGATTTGAGGAAATTGATCGACAATAAAAAAATTATGGATCGTTTCTACAAAATAGGCACCGAACAGCAGCGCCATATCGCCGATTATAAAGGGAATAAGGATAACTATTCCGATTATTTGAATTACAGTATTTTCCCGTCGTCTTCATATTACGTGGATGAGAAAATAGTTATGCCCTTAACAGATCTGGGGCATCCTTCTTTTTCATCGCTTCCGGATACTGTAAAAATTCAAACCTGTCTTAATTACGGTTTCCGCGAAGAATTATCCGAATTAGTGGAAATTATGAATGACCCCTCTCTTTTCCACGGCAAAATTAAAGTTGCGGCAGTCAAAAATAATGAGATCAAAAAAGGCAATTACGACGCTTTGTTGATTGCCGTAAGCGGTTATAAAAGTAATTTTCTGTTTAATTTATATGATATCTTTTTGCGTGAGCCGGACTTCGCCCAATATAAAATTCATTTGATTACAGATTCCGACGGCAAGGGCAATCGAATGGTAAATAACAGCTCTTTTCAATCTGATAAGAATTTTTTCCGCTTGGACCTGGGCTCGCCCTCCCCTGAACAAGAAAACAATATAAAACTTCTTGAATATATATATGGTTTTATGGCAACCAGGGAAGTTGGCGACAGGCAGGCTTACGCCCAGTTTATTGATGAATTGGATCAGGAAATGGCTTTGGGGGGCTGGCTCTTTTCACTTCCTTCGACGGCATATTTCAGAACTCAATTCGATAGCAGCAGCATTGATCTTTACGGCGTAGCCTCACAACTTTCCACTATCGAAAAATGGCGGGAACGCAAGGAGGATTAGGGTTTATTGATGGGAAGAGAGGGCTCAGTTGCAAATTTAGGGGGGCAACTTTAATACCTCCTGAATTTACTAATTTAATTGTTTTTCCATTCCATCCTTATTTTTATAAGGTTTTTGATTTTTTGTGTTTCCTTTTTCTATTAAGGTTTAACAAAATAAATAAGGTTTTTCCCGGTTCCTGTTTCAATTATCTAATATGGTTATAAACTCCAGCCATAATGCTTTTTTTTAAAACCTTATCTTTATTTGCAACCTTAATACAAATAATTTACCTCCCAATCCTGAACCTTATTACCTTATTTAATGGGCTGAATTCAATAATTGCACTACCTTCAAAACACTTCTTTCAATATCTAAACCTGAAATATCAATTTTTAAATGCGCTCTATTGTAAGTTCTTCCAAAATATCTCATATCCTTTTTTAATTCTTCAAGATAGTAAGCTTTTTCTTTAGCATTTAATTTTCTTTCAATTTTATTAGAGTTAATATCATAAAAAATAATTCTTTTTAATATATTTTGGGCTTTATCTCTTAATACAATTATAATGCAATCAATATTTTTTATTATTCGATAATATGAATCCATAAGTCCACTTGGTGGAAGTGCAATTACAATATTTTCATTTTGATTGGATGTAATGACATGTTTTAATACCATTGAACCTTTTTCAGCACGAAATGAATGTTCTGTTAAATGTTGAGATTTTAGTCTTCCAATTGAATCACCAAAATATTTTTCAATCTCTACGTCTAAATCATAAAAATCATAGCCTAAATTATCTGCTAAATGTTTACCGATTGTGGTTTTCCCAATACAACTTATCCCAGAAATAAATATTTTCATTATTTTATATTCGATTGTTAAATTGTTTTTTTAATGACTGTCTCTTGCCGCACCTAAAGCGGCTACATAGTGTAAAATAATCCCGCGCCCGGGCCTAAAGGCAAATCAAAAAAAATCCAGATGATTAACAAGGCTGTCCAGACGAAGAAAAAGGCAATCGAATAGGGCAGCATGGTGGCAATGATGGTGCCGATTCCGGTACGGCTCTCATACTTCTGGATATAGGCAATAATCAGGGCGAAAAAACTCATCATAGGTGAAATAATATTTGAAACACTATCCCCTATCCTGTAAACAACCTGTGTAAGTTCCGGGGAGTATCCCAGCAACATAAACATGGGAATAAAGATTGGCGCCATCAAAGCCCATTTGGCTGAAGCGCTGCCCATCAGCATATTAATGGAAGCCGAGAAAATAATAAACATAACCATAAGCGGGATAATTCCTAATCCGGAGGCTTTCAATAGATCAGCGCCTTTTATAGCAAAAATAACGCCCAAATTTGACCATTTAAAATAGGCGACAAACTGTGCGGCAAAAAATACCAACACCAGATAGAGGCACAGGGTTTGCATCGCCTTGGTCATACCCTTGACAACGTCCGTATCATTCTTGAATTTGCCGGAGGCAAAGCCGTACGCAAGACCCATGAGCCCCGCAACAATGAAGAGCATTGCCACTACCCCTTTAATAAGCGGTGAATTCAGCACGCCGCCGTCCGCCGCTCTCAAAAAGCCATCATTTGGTAAAATACCGATTAGGATGATTACAAAAATAAAAGCGGTTGTAATCAAGCTATAGATTAGTCCTTTCTTTTCACTTTGAGACAGCTTGTCGATGTTCTCTTTCGGGGCGTCTCCTTTGTACTTTCCCAAACGCGGTTCAACAATTTTTTCAGTAATCCATGTTCCGGTTAGCGCGATTATTATAGTGGAAACAACCATAAAATAATAATTAGCCGTAGGATTTACCATATAAGCCGGATCGAGAATCCGCGCCGCCTCTTCGGATAATCCGGCAAGGAGCGGATCGATTGTCCCAATAAAAAGATTTGCGCTAAAACCGCCGGATACCCCGGCAAACGCTGCAGCCATCCCGGCTACGGGATGCCTGTCAACCGCCATAAAAATAACGCCGGCAAGGGGAATGAGTAAAACATAACCGATATCGCTGGCTATGTTGGAAAGGATTCCGGAAAAGACAATAATAAAGGTTAGTAAATGTTTGGGAGCGGATAAAACCAGAAGACGGATAACGGCGTTTATCAAGCCGCTGCTTTCTGCCATACCGATACCCAGCATGGCTACCATCACGATGCCCAGGGGAGCAAAACCGGTATAATTATCAACCATCTTCAGGATAATGTTATGTAATCCTTCCAGGGATATTAGATTAACCGGTTCGATAAGCGCTTTGGTTCCCGGGTGAAAAGCCTGCCAGCCAAAATAGTGGGCAATGCCTGAAAGAATAATCGTTGCCAGGGCGAATAAGGCAAATAAGGTAGCAGGATGCGGCAGGGCATTTCCCGCTTTTTCAACCCAGCCTAAAAATCTATTGAAAATAGAGATTTTTTCTCGTTTTCCTTTTTTATTCAAAATTCCTCCTGTCTCAGGTTCTGTTCTATTAGAGAACTTGTAGTACTTAATGTGTGAACGAAAACTAGCCAAAACTGTCATTTTCCCACGGGGACGCCTTGTCCCACGGGGACTCCTGTGGAGCGGAGCGTCCCGATAATCGGGATTTAGCGTTATAAATATTGAAGTTACAGATTTCTCCCTTCGGTCGCGCCATAGGGCGTCCCTGTGGGAAAATAACAAAAAAGCGCTTTTTCGTTCAGACACTAATTAGAAATTACCCACACTATTCGACATAGACCCGGAATAATGGCGTGTTTTCAGTAAATTAAATCATCTTCTCAATCTTAATATATTTGTTTAAAATATCTTCAATATATCTTCCGTTTGCCAACAAATATTTATATTCATCCCATGACACTATTTTTTCATAGGCGTCGCTTCCGGACACATTGCCGACAAATATCTCGTTTAATACTCCGTTGTTGAATAAAATTGTGGCTTTTTCGGTTTGAGTATAAACATAAGCATATCCGTTAATATTTTCTTTTTCGCAATAATAAATAATATCGTCAATGGATAGGTCGCTTGAAGAGCCTTCTAATACAATATTATTTTTCAAAATGATAATAGCAAATGAGCTTAATAATGAATATATCTTTGCCAAAAAAATATCGTTATCAACCGGCCTCACAAAAAACTCGATCGCCCCTTGTTCTACAGCTTTTAACTGGATTTCTCTATTTGGCGCCTCTGATAGAAATATAAAAGGAATTGAATAGCATTTCGATCTGTTTTTAACTTTCTTCAAAAACCGTAATCCCGTTAAATCCGGAATATATAAGCCGGAAATTATCAAATCTATTACGGCGTCTGTTTTATTAAGAAAAGAGAGCGCTTTTTTGCCGTTATCAAATTTATATACATTAAATTCTGCCGCTGTTAAAATTTCATCAAACGTTTTCAAATTTAACGGGTCTTCATCAACTAACAAGATATTATATTTGTTACTTACCATATTTTATAAACGTCCTATATTTTTAAGATTTAATCAGCATAGTATAATAAGTTAAGAATCTATATATAAAAATAAAAATTATTTAGAATTTAAATAAATAAAAATAAATAATCATTTAATTTT
>JAUXGF010000068.1 GCA_030622395.1 Calditrichaceae bacterium | reverse complement strand
TATAATTGCTAATAATAAAAATAATATTTGCATTATTAAAAATTACTTTAATAAATTTTTTTAAAATAAAATTATTTTTCATGAATTCTGAACCATGTCCCATAATAGCATAAGGTATATTATAAATTTTATTAAACCACCATCCTAAAACACCGGCATGCGAATATGTTATAAACAACAAATTAAAATTATTATTTTTAATTATCTTCCAACTTAAAAGAAAACGATGAACGATCTTTAAGATTTTTTGTTTATAATTTTTATACCGTATAATTTTAAAACTTTGTTTGTAATCAAATTCATGGATTTCATCATAAGAAATATCATTTGTATGAGCTAAAACTATCACATCATTACCTAATAATGATAAATTTTTTGCGGTTTCATATGAATATGTTCCGATACCTCCTGGTTGAGGTGGAAATTCAAATGTGATAAGTAAAATTTTCATTGTGATTTATATTTTTCTATTTAATAAACGGTCTATTATCCAACCAAAAAAAACTAAAAAAATAATCATAGTTAAGTTATGTAGTGTGAAAGTAAAAAAAGAAATAAACATAGAAAAGACAAATAAATTTGCAATAATTAATTTTACCAGACTAAATTTATCAAATAAGCTATTAATCGATACAGATGTTAAAATTCCCCAAATATACGAAAACGGTAATAATCCCATAATTCCAAAATCTTCATATAAAATCCTTATATAAGAATAAGTATTCATAACAGCAGGGCCGATATTTATAAACAGATATCGTTTTGTTGGAACATCTTGAGTGGAATAGAGTCCAAACCTTGCTAACCATTTTAAAATACTATTGAATAAAATTGCTCCATTTTTATAGTCTTCACATCCAATTAGATACTGGTCTAGAGCAACAATATTCCCTGATATATACAGATAAACACTTTGTATTCCTAACTTGATCACTTTTTTTCCCAAGCCACCAGTATCAATATTAATTCGAATACTTATAACAGATATAATTATAATAAAAATGAAAATAAATAATACTCCAAGAATTTTGAAAAAGTCTTTTTGTACCTTTTGCATTTTATCATTTCTTAAAAAAAACATCGTAAAGAAAATTGTAAAAATCCAATATGTTAAATTAGATATAATTGTAAACCTTTGAAGGGTTGCAATACCAAAAATGAATGGTAATATTAATGGTGCTAAAAATAATATTTTCTTTTTCCGAAAAAAAACATAATATATTCCCGAAAGTGGTATAGCAATATTATTTAATAACATAAAATAATTAAATAATGAATGAATAAAATTATATTCTATTTCCCCGCTCGCTAATGAAGAATAGACAAATCTATACCAAAATATATTTAAAGGATTTAAACTATATTCCCTTATAAGCTTTGATAAATATATTATATCTCCAAATACACCTATTGCAACTAATAGAATTAGTACCTTTAAAAGTTTTTCTAATCTTGTTTCATTAAAATAAATAGTATCTGTAGTATTTACATCAATATATATTTTTGCCTTCCCACTATGTTTTAAAAAATAATGGGTATAAAAGCCTACAATGACACTAATTACGCTTGAAAATATTATAAGCCATGTATTAGTTGAAATCATTTTAAACTTAAAAGGACTATAACTGTATAATTGGATTTGTAATATCCAGATAACAATGAAGATAACTATTGGAGTTAATTTTGAGCCCTGTTTTGAGATATACATTTTACCTACTTCCCAAGTACCTCTTTTATTAGATGTAGGTTTCTTTTTTTGTAATCTAAGAGCAACAGGATAAATATACTGGTAATTAAGGCAAGAAATGTTGCTGCAAAAATAATATTTAATCTTTTGGGTTTAGATTTATAATCTTCTGGTACAGCTTTATCTAATAACTGTATATTTGCATCTGTTTTAATTTCTTGTAAACGGGCATTTTCCAATTGTGGCACTAAAAATTCTAGCACTTTATTTAATATTTCAACATCACGGTAAAGCTCTAAATATTTTACTACTTTCACCGGCATTTGACTAAGGGCAATTTCACTTATTGTAGAGCTGTATTTTAATTCATGAATTTTTGCAGCAATTACATCAATTCTATTTTTTAAAGCTTTCACATTTTGATCGTATTTTGATAAGTTTTTCTCAAAGTATTTCATTTCAATTTCTAATTGAATTTTTTCAATTTCTAGTTCCGCTATCTTTTTTATTAACATTTCAAGTTGGATTTCAACATCAAATATCTGGTTTTTTACCTGATAGTTAGTCAGTTTTTCCTCTGCAGCTTTAATTTTTTTTATTGTTAGTTCATAACTGTTTTCTAAAAAAATACTCAGTTTTTTATTTCGATCTTGATTCAATTCCAGTGATAAATTGTATAATTGTTCATAAATTGAATTGGCTATCTTTGCTGCAAGTACAGGATCGTCTTTATAGTAGAAATCAACGGAAATAGTGTTATCATCGTTATCCATGATTATAATATTTGATTTAAGCGCTTTATAGAATTGTTGTCTATACACAATCTCATATACTTCTTGAAGATTATAAAGACTATCCAGATTATCTAATATTCTTCGGCTTGTAATAAAATTCATGTATTGACTTACTTTTTGATTGCTTCCACCTAAAAAGTCTAATGGCAGGTTCCCGGTAATACTAGCTATAATCGAACTTTGATCGTTTTCATTCACAATAAAAGTTATACTGCCCCTATACCATTTTGGAAGTAAAAAGGCTATGATTATTGAAAGGATAAAAACTGTAAGATTGAAAACTATAAAAGGTTTTCTGTATTTATACAAAATTTTTATTAGTTTAAAAAACGGCGAAATTTCGATTTGTTTTTCTTCCATTTATTTTCCTATAAATTCAAAATGTCGGGCTAAAAAATTAATTTAAAGTCTATCTCGTTATTATCATATAGTTGGATAAGCCAAGACTTAAAATAGGCAGGATAATTGCCATATAAGTCATCACGTCTTCTCTGATTTTGCGGGGTACAATAATAGTATCCCCTTTTCAATTATTTTGTCACCAAAGCCAATGTAGCTATAAGCATTGATATAATCGGCGCGATAATGGTCATATAATCTTTAAACACTTCCCGTCCGCGTTTGGGCAAAATGATTGTATCCCCTTTTTCAATAATTATATTCGGTCCTTTTAAAACCTCTCCGCTAGTCTGGCGGACTACAATTATTTTATCTTCATCCACCCCGCTGTCTAAGGCTCCTGCCAGTCCAATGTAATCCTTGGATAAATAATTTGCAAGGTAAGGAAAAGCCCCCGGCGTATACACTTCGCCGCGCACATATACTTTATCATATATTGTAGGGATCATTATTTTGTCGCGGTTTTTTAAGGTAAAATTTTCGTGTTTTTCCTGCTCGTTTAAAATATCTAATTTTTGTCTTTTGCCGTCTCTTATTAAAATTATGCTTTCTAAATTTGATCGTTTGCTTAAAGCGCATACCCGCCTTAAAAAGGTGATTAATGTTTCATTGTCTTTTAATGAATAAATGCCCTGGTTACCTACATTTCCTTCGATAATCACATAAGGGTCCGTTAATTTAATTGACGGCGCAAAGATGATATCGCCGCCGCGCAGGTAAGGATTAGACGATTTGTCTCCAAGCCGGTAAAAACGCGTTATATCTATTTTATCTACAGTATCGTCTTTATGACGAATTTCGATTTTCGTATCATCCGCCCAATCATTTAATCCGGCTGCTATAGTAGTTTTGGGCGTTGTACCGCCGGATATATCAAGAACATCTGATAAGCGGTCGGATCCCTGCACAAAATAGGCGCCGGGATTTTTAACCTCGCCGGTTAAATATATTCTGAACTTTCTTAATCCAATAAGATTTACTGAAATTTTTGCCTTTATATAATATTTTTTAACTTCCGCTAAGATGAGCTCTTTAGCCTCTTCCAAACTTAAGCCGCTTATTTTTAAATCGCCTATAGTGGGGATTAAAACATTTCCTTCCGGGAGTACAGTAAACTCCAGCTTATCTTCTAACTCGCCAAAAATGTTAACCTCAAGCCGGTCGCCAGGTCCAATAATGTAATCTGCCGCTTCTAATTCATCTTCAAGGACTTGTGTAACAATTGTCTGCGTTACGGCTCTTTGTTGGTAATATTTTTGTAAAGAAGTTTCATATTTTGCATTTTGCATGTCAAATAGCTGCGTTTGTTCCTGAGCTGATACAACGGCAAAACAAAATATTAGAAAAACTAATATTAAACTAATTTTGTTCACTTCTATTCCTTATGCTAAAAACCAGTACATTTTTCCATATCTTTTTTAAATTAAAAAACTTAATAAAGTACCCCAGATTAATCTTTTAATCAAGATTTTTTATTTCAGTAATGTAAAGCCTTAGTGACGAGTGGAATATTATCACCCACCCCTGCTTGCATCCCGATACTTCGGGGTAACTCTCCTTCCGCCACGCAGTGTTCACTTTGTGAAAGGAACTCCTACGGAGCAAGAGGAGCATTGCTTATTCCCCTCTTGTTGAAGCGAAGCGGAAATCCCGATGTCGGGAGGAGGGGTTAGGGGTGGGTTTCTGCCATTACCAATATATACACCCTAAAAAATCCCCGCCAATAACCGCCTTATTACTCTACCTTCCAAATTCTTTTTGATTTACCATATTTAGTTTTGCCGGCAATATTAAGCGCAATTTTTTGTAATTCAACTAATATTCGTATTTTTTGTTCTATCGGCAATTTTGCCTGTGAATGATGAAACTTTTTCTTTCTTTCAAATATCTGTTCAGTTATTTTTTTAGCATTTATATATAAATCACTTTCCATAATATTTTTTCTTAAAATCCCCGCATGAGTTATATAAATTATGCTTGTTAAATATTTTATTGTATAGCCTGGAATAGTTAGGACTATACAATATTCATAGGTCATTTACTTCGTGTCATTTATTGTCATTGAGTAACATCTTATGATTATTAATGACGGCGAAGCCAAATGACTATTAATGACGTCCCGAAACTTCGGGACAAATGACTTAATGACCTAATGAAAAGAGTTTCAATTATTAATAAATTTGCTTGCTATGTCCCATCCTTACTAAGGAGGGGATTAAGGGGTGGTCCCCACTAATATTGCCACTATCCTCTCCGCAGCCTTCCCATCCCACAATTTAGGAATTTCCCCTTTCTTAGCCTCGCCGTTAATTATTTTCCGAACTTCTTTTATAATCAACTCTGTATCCGATCCGACTATCACATTGGTGCCAATTTCAACCGTTACCGGTCTTTCCGTATTTTCGCGCATGGTGAGGCAGGGGACGCCTAAATATGTTGTTTCTTCCTGTATGCCCCCGGAATCTGTAAGCAGCAATTTAGCGTTATGCATTAATTTCATAAAATCGAGATAACCCAGCGGTTTAAGCAGATGCAGGTTTTTCATATTATCTACCTTCTCCTGCAAACCGAACTGCTCAATCATTTTTCGTGAGCGGGGATGAATGGGAAAAATGATCTTCAGGTTTTTTTCGATTTCAGAAAAAGCGTCAAGTAATCTGGTAAAACTCTCTTTACCGTCCACATTGCTGGGGCGGTGCAGAGTAACCAGCGCATAATCCTGCGGCAAAACCTTTAATTCTTCCATGATAGCGGAGTGTTTTGCTTTTTCTGCAAAATGGATAAGCGAATCGATCATCACATGACCCACAAAATGAACCTTTTCACCAGGGATACCTTCCCTTTTAAGATTATCCAACCCGCTTTGTTCGGTTACAAATAAATAATCTGAAATTACGTCGGTAACCAGGCGGTTGATCTCTTCCGGCATATCGCGATCGAATGAACGCAGGCCTGCTTCTACGTGCGCCACCTTTACTCCCATTTTAACGGCAACTAAGCTGCAAGCGGCGGTGGAGTTGACGTCGCCCACCACAACAACCAAATCCGGCTTTTCGCGTTCTATTACTTTTTCAAATTCCACCATTACCCGCGCCGTTTGTTCAGCATGACTTGCGGAACCGACATTTAAATAGATATCCGGCTGCGGCATTTGCAGATCGACAAAGAAAAGCTTAGACATGCGTTTATCATAATGCTGTCCGGTATGAACAAGAACAGTCTCAATATTTTCATAAGTCGACATAACCCGCTGAATAGGGGCAATTTTCATAAAATTCGGCCGCGCCCCTACAACATTAATTATTTTTATCACTTCGATATTATCCCGTTTGGTTTATATAAAAGTCTTTCAACTCACCCCCTAAATCCCCCTCTCTTTAAGAAATAGAGGGGGACTTGGATTCCCTTCCCTATTGTATTAGGGAAGGGTTAGGGATGGGTAATAGAAAGCAACAATTCCCCTCTTGAGAGTGGTTAGGGGTGTGTTATTAACTTTTCCCGAATTACGAGATACATTCGTGTATCCTTTATTGAGCGCGATAGCCCAAATGTGTTATTCAGCTTTAGATTCCCTAACAATAGCTGAAAGCTGAAAGCTAAGCGCTGAAAGCTATTGCCCTGATTAATCAGGGCAATCATCCATTTCAATTTTACTAAGTACATTTTTCGCCGCTATTTGCTCGGCCTGCTTTTTATTGCGTCCTTTTCCTTTTCCCTGCCAAAGCTTGTTAACGCTTACAAGCACAACAAATTTTTTATCGTGATCAGGGCCGGTTTCCTCAACAGTGCGGTATCTTGGTATTCCCCAGCCCTTTGACTGCGAATATTCCAAAAGTTCAGATTTATAATTAGAATAAATATTCTTTTCAAGAACTTCATCCCGGCGTTTTAAAAGAAATCGGTTTACGAACTTTTCCGCCGGTTGATAACCGCCGTCTAAGTATATAGCCCCCAAAACAGCTTCAAAAAGATTGGCTAAATTTGACCGCCTTGATCTGCCGCCGGTTTTTTCCTCGCCTTTGTTAATTAACAGATACTCGCCCAAATTAAGCTCATCCGTAATTTGACCTAATACATGGCGCGAAACTAAGATAGATTTTCTCTTTGATAAGAATCCTTCGTCCTGTGTATTATAATTGTTGTAAAGATGTTCGGTAACTATAAGATCGAGAACCGCGTCTCCTAAAAACTCCAATCGTTCATTTGATTCAAAATCTTTTTCATGTGTAAAGCTCAGATACGAACGGTGTTTTAAAGCTTTAATTAATAAATTCTTATTTTGAAAAGAATATCTGATTTTTTTTTCTAACGGCGTGATTTTGACGGGAAATTTAGTCCGGTCGTTTAATGTATTCCCAAGCCTTTGGAAAATATTTTTTATCATAAGCTATAATTGTAATAAGCTAAAGTTAGATGGTTGAATGGTTAAATGGCTGAATTATTTACCAATTCTTCAAAGACCTCAAAGGTTTTCGAAAACCTTTGAGGTCTTTCTCCATTCTTCCAATCTTCAATATTTTTTCACACACAAACAAACATTATGCCCGCCAAATCCGAATGAATTACTAATCGCCGCGGAGACATCCCGGTCAATCGATTTATTTGGCGTATAGTTTAAATCACATTCCGGATCCGGAAATTCATAGTTAATAGTGGGTGGAATTTTATTATTTTTAACAGCCAGGGTTGATATAATCATTTCAACTCCGCCTGCCGCGCCGAGCAGATGCCCGGTCATTGACTTGGTCGAACTGATATTTATTTTAGACGCATGTTCGCCAAAGAGTGTTTTTATCGCCGCTGTTTCATTCCGGTCATTAAAAAATGTCGAGGTGCCGTGAGCGTTAATATATTGAATATCTCCCGGCTGCAAGCCTGCGTCTTTAACGGCAATGCGCATAGCCCTGATCGCCCCTTCGCCTCCGGGCGCCGGTTGTGTAATATGATAGGCGTCAGCCGTAAATCCCATACCCGCTATTTCACCGTAAATATTCGCTCCCCGCGCCAGGGCATGTTCTAATTCTTCGAGGATAACGATTCCCGCGCCTTCGCCGACAATAAAGCCGTCGCGTTTTAAGTCAAACGGGCGGCTGGCTTTTTCCGGTTCATCATTGCGCGTGGAAATCGCTTTCATAGAATTAAATCCTGAAACGCTCATTGGCGTAACTGACGCTTCGCCGCCGCCGCAAACCATAATATCTGCGTCGCCGTATTGTATTGTCCGTAATCCCGATCCAATAGCATGAGCGGAAGTGGCGCATGCTGAAACAGTTGCGAAATTAGGCCCTTTTAAATTATATTTTAATGAAATTTGTCCGGCGGCAATATCAATAATCATTTGTGTTATAAAAAATGGACTAACCCGTCTGGGCCCCTGATTTAACAATTTTATATGTTCTTGTTCAAAGGAATCCATTCCGCCAATGCCCGAACCTACGATTACGCCAATCCTGTCACGGTCTTCCTTCTCCAAATCCAGCCCGGACGTCTTAACAGCTTCATCGGCTGCCACTAATGAAAACTGGGTGAAGCGGTCAAGTTTTCTGGCTTCCTTTTTTTCGAAATAATTTAAAGGATCGAAATTTTTCACTTCCGCAGCTATTTTTGTAGTAAAGTTTTCGGTATCAAATAAGGTTATACGATCAACCCCGCCTTTACCGGTTAAAATAGCCCGCCAGGTTTCATCTACTGTATTACCTACCGGAGTTACAGCGCCAAGACCAGTTAGCACAACTCTACGTTTACCCATATTAATAAATCCTAATTTTCAATCTTATAATCAAATGTTTAATTAACCATAAATTCAGGAATAAAATTAACGAACAATGCACAAATGCGTCCCGATCATCGGGAAAATCTATTCCCCTTAGAAAAGGGGCCGTCCCTGCCTGCCGGTGGGCACGGCGCCTGAGACGGAGGCATGGGTTAGGGAGTTGTAAATGCAAACCCACCCTTGCTTGCATCCCGATACTTCGGGGTAACCCTCCTTCCACAGGAACTCCTGCGGAGCAAGAAGGGAATAATTAATCCAAGTCCAGAAAATTCGGGATTTAGGATGTGAGTTAAAACAACCCGTACCAGCCTGCCGGTCGGGATCAACATAATAAAAAACACGAATATATCCCGCTTATTCAGAAAAATAAATTTCCATTTTCTAACTTTAAACACTTTAGCTCACTTTAGTTCACTTTAGCTCACTTTAGCTCACTTTAGCTCACTTTAGCTCACTTCAAAATCCAAACAATCTGATTATGCAAGTTTTGTTTTAATATACTCAATAGCATCGCCGACTGTGCGCAATTTTTCTGCGTCTTCGTCCGGAATTTCAGTGTCAAATTTTTCTTCAAAAGCCATTACTAATTCAACTGTATCCAGGCTGTCTGCGCCAAGATCGTCAATAAATGACGCTTCC
>JAUXGF010000091.1 GCA_030622395.1 Calditrichaceae bacterium | reverse complement strand
CATTTGCAAAAGATGAAAATATAATCAATAAACCCAATGATAAACTGACCGGCAAAAAACCGATAGAATTCATTCAATACACAAACCCGATTGTAATTGTGGATGAACCGCAAAATATGGAAACAGATATAAGGAAAAAGGCGCTTGAAAATTTGAACCCGCTTTGCACTCTGCGTTACTCCGCAACCCACACAAACCGTTATAATATGGTTTATAGTCTTGACCCGGTAAAAGCCTATGACCTGGGGCTGGTGAAGCAGATTGAAGTAGACTCTATTATTACTGAAAATGATTTTAATGAAGCGTATCTTTGTCTTGAAAAAGTAACCGCAACAAAAACCCGCACCTCCTCTAAAATCAAAATAGATGTAAATACCTCTGACGGTGTTAAAAGAAAATCAGTTACCGCAAAAGTCGGTGATGATTTATACGATTTATCCAACAAAAGGGAGATTTACAAAAACGGCTATATTATCAACGGTGTTGATGTTTCCGAAAATTTAATCGAGCTTTCAAACGGTGAAACCGTTTTTGTAGGCGATACATTCGGCGGGCTTTCCGATGAGGTCATGAAAGTTCAAATCCGGAAAACCGTTGAAGAACACTTCTTAAAGGAAAGAAATCTGAAAGAAAAAGGCATAAAGGTGCTTTCTCTTTTCTTTATAGACCGCGTAGCCAATTATCGTAGTTATGATACTGACGGTTATCCTGTTATGGGTAAACTTGCCAATTGGTTTGAAGAAACATTTAAAGAAGTATCTTCAAAATCTGCTTTTAAAGGTTTAATTCCTTTTGATGTTGAAGAAGTTCATAACGGTTATTTTTCAGCGGATAAAAAAGGTAAATGGAAAGACACAAAGGGAACCACACAGGCAGACGATGATACCTTTAAATTGATAATGAAAAACAAAGAAAAGCTTCTGGATATTCGCGAACCTCTGCGGTTTATTTTCAGCCATTCCGCTTTACGTGAAGGCTGGGACAACCCAAATGTTTTTCAGATATGTACATTAAATGAAACGCAGTCGGAACTTAAAAAGAGACAGGAAATAGGCAGAGGATTAAGGCTTTCTGTCAACCAGGAAGGAATCCGTATACAGGACACCAACATAAACCGATTAACGGTTGTCGCCAATGAATCGTATGAAGATTTCGCTAAACAATTGCAGTCTGAGATTGAAATAGATTGTGGAGTATCTTTTAAAGGCAGAATTAAAAATAAACAAAAAAGGACAACAGTAAAATATCGAAAAGGTTTTGAACTGGATGATAAATTCAGGGATATATGGGATAAAATAAAACACCAAACCTCTTACCGGGTTGAATATGACACGGCCGAACTGATTAAAAAAGCCGTGAAAGCCATTAATCAAATGCCCGCTATTGGAAAAGCTATTATCAAAACAACTAAAACCGCTCTTGAATTTGATGAGGCCGGTATTGTAATGGAAACAAAAGCTTCTTATGTAACATCGCTGGAAGGTGTATTCCAAATTCCTGATGTTCTTTTCTATATACAAGAAAGAACCGAACTCACGAGGTTTACTATTCTTGAAATTCTTCAAAATTCGGAAAGAATCGGCGAAGTATTGATTAACCCACAGCTTTTTCTGGACAATACCGTTATCGCAATAAAAGATGTTCTTGCTGAATTAATGATTGAAGGTATTAAATATGAAAAAATCGGTTCAAAAGAATATGAAATGAGATTGTTTGAGGACTATGAAATACATGTCAATGAGCTAACGTTTAAAATAAACAAAAAGAATAAAACAATTTACAGCAATCTTGTTCCGCTTGACTCCAATGTTGAATATGATTTTGCCAAAGAATGTGAAAGCAGAGATGACATTGAATTTTATTTCAAACTTCCCTTCTGGTTTAAGATTAAAACACCAATAGGAAATTATAACCCAGACTGGGCATTGATAAAAAAGAATGAAAAAACGGTTTATTTTGTTGCCGAAACAAAATCAGCAGGGCAGGAATTAAAGATAAGTGAAAAAAGAAAGATAAAATGCGGGCATGCTCATTTTAATGAGTTCGGAGATATAGCATTTAAGCAAGTTTCTACCGTATCCGATTTGGATTAGCATTGGGTCGGTGGGCATTCTAACACTGAGTGGCGGGGCTGCCCCCCACTTAAACCTACCTTAACACGACGTCCGGGTTGTTTTAAATCCGGCATGTATTTAATGGACTATTTTGATATTTCTTCTAAGAGTTCCGCTCTTTCCGCTAATTGTAAAGCTTCGATCAACTCCTGAATATCGCCTTCCATTATCCTGTCTAATTTGTACAGCGTTAAATTTATACGGTGGTCGGTTACCCTGCCCTGGGGGAAATTATAGGTGCGGATTTTTGCGCTTCTATCCCCTGTTCCTACTATAGATTTCCTCTGGGCGGCAATAGCCGAATTATGCTCGGACAAAGCTAAATCTAAAAGACGCGTTCTCAAAACTTTTAGCGCCTTATTTTTATTTTTTAACTGTGATTTTTCATCCTGACAGCTAACGACTAAACCCGTAGGGATATGTGTAATACGGACCGCGGAATCAGTTGTATTAACGCTTTGCCCGCCGGGACCGCTGGACCGGTAAACATCGACTCTCAGTTCATTCGGATCAATTTCAATATCAACTTCTTCCGCCTCCGGCAGCACGACTACTGAAACGGCGGATGTATGCACGCGTCCCTGTGTTTCGGTTTCCGGCACACGCTGCACACGATGCACTCCGCTTTCATATTTCAGCGTTCCGTAAGCGTTAGCTCCTTCAACAGAAAAAACAACTTCCTTAAAACCACCGCGTTCAGAGTGATTTGAATTCATAATATCCGTTTTATATTTTGTGTTTTCACAAAAACGGGAGTACATGCGGAAAAGATCCCCGGCAAATATTCCAGCTTCGTCTCCGCCTGTTCCGGCTCTGATTTCTATTATAGCGTTTTTATAATCATCAGGATGGGTGGGGATAAGAAGAAATCTTAATTTTTCTTCAAAGTCGGTAATCGTTTCTTGCAGCTCAGTTAATTCGCAGCGCGCCAATTCAACTAATTCAGCGTCTTCATTCTCATCAATTATAGCTTTATTGCCTTCATAATCATTAAGGACTTTTAAGTACGGCTCACCGATCTCCATAATTTTGGATAATTCATTATGCTCCCGTGATAATTCTTTGAAACGTTTCTGGTCATTATGAATTTCAGGATCGGATAATTCTTTATTTAATTTCTCTAAACGTTCATTTAGCTTTAATATTTTATCCTTCATTAATATCTCCTATGCAGAAGCTATAACAACTTCCGATTCAATTACCGGCTCGGCGGCTAATTCATCTTTATAATCTTCTCCAAGGGCGGCTTTTAATGCTGTAATACTTACTTCGAGCTGCCGCTCGTCCGGCTGGCTGGTGGTAATACGCTGCAAGCCTAAGCCGGGCGCTATTAAAGCCCGTACAATCGGGCTGTCTATATTTTTTGCGGAAGCTTTTAAAGCCTCATAGCTTATCCCGCCTACTATTGGGATCAACGGTAAATGCGTCGAAATACGGATTACGAAAGAAATATGTCCCAGCCAATGTAGAATTAATGTATCTACAAAAGCAAAAAATATTAAGCTGACTAACATAACGATAACCAAGAAACTCGTGCCGCAGCGTGGATGATAAGTTATATATTTTTGAGCGTTATGGGGCGATAAAACTACTTTATCTTCAAAGGCAAAAATAGTTTTATGCTCGGCGCCGTGATATTCAAATAACCGTTTTACATCTTTCATAAAAGAAATACCCCAAACATATAACAGGAAAAAAATGATACGGATACCGCCGGCGACAAAATTAAAAGCTAACGCTTGTTTTTCTATGCTGAAAACAGTGGTGGTTAAATATAAAGGCAAAACGAAAAACGCTCCGATACCGATAATTAAAGCTATTCCGATTGAAAATACTGCGCTAAAAGTCGACATGCCTGACTTTTTATTTTTCTTTTCAACTTTCTTTTTACTTTTTTTACCTGAAGCGATTTCCTCGGCTTCAATATCATCCATTGCCTTTTCAGCAGACCATTGTAAAGTTTTAATGCCTAAAACCATTACTTCAATAAGAGTGACCGCCCCGCGGAAAATAGGAATATTTAAATATTTTTTTCTTTTAGTCAGGGATTCATATTCCTGAACTTTAACTTCAATATTACCGTTAGTTCTGCGTACGGCAGTGGCAACGCGCTTCGGCGAGCGCATCATCACGCCCTCAATAACTGCCTGCCCGCCAACCGGCATAATTTTTTCTTCAGTATTATTATTCATAAAAACAACAACTTCCTTTTATATAAATTTTATCTCAACTTATCGGGACAATCCCCTAAATCGGGAAAAGTCTATTTCCCCTTAGAAAAGGGGGTTAGCCCCGAATTGTCGGGATGTCTGGGACAGGGGCTGTAAAAATACAAACACACCCCTAACCCCTCTCAAGAGGGGAATTCCAAGTCCCCCTCTATTTCTTAAAGAGAGGGGGATTTAGGGGGTGAGTAAAAAAAAACGGAATGATTGGTTAAACCCATGTCATCCCGTTTTGTAAATATACTAAATGCCGTCCCAAAGCGGACAACTATTTTCTGTTGTATTTTTTTAGGAATTTTTCTACACGACCCGCAGAGTCAATCAATTTTTGTTTTCCTGTATAAAATGGATGACAATTTGAGCAAATCTCTACCTTCATATCGCCGGCTGCCGAATGCGTCTGGAAAGAATTACCGCACGCGCAGGTAACGGTCCCTAATTTATACTCAGGATGAATGCCTTTTTTCACGTTTTTACCTCCTTAGAACCATAAATATTAAGTCTTGAAATGTAACATATTTTTTTAAGTAATTCAAGGATTAAATTATGTGTTCATAGATCTCAAGAAATCTTTATTGGTTTTGGTTTCGCTCATCTTGTCTAAAAGAAATTCCATAGCTTCGATAATGTTCATTTCATTTAATAATTTTCTTAAAATCCAAAGGCGTGCCAATTCTTCACGACTGAGCAGCAATTCTTCTTTACGCGTTCCGGATTTATTAATGTCAATAGATGGGAATATTCTGCGGTCGGTAAGACGGCGGTCTAAAACAAGCTCCATATTACCGGTTCCTTTAAATTCCTCAAAAATAACCTCATCCATACGAGAACCGGTATCAACAAGGGCTGTTGCCATAATGGTTAAGCTGCCCCCTTCTTCCACATTTCTGGCTGAACCAAAAAAGCGTTTTGGTTTTTGAAGAGCGTTAGAGTCAACGCCGCCGGAAAGAATTTTACCGCTGTGCGGCACAACTGTATTATGAGCTCTGGCAAGACGGGTAATACTATCCAAAAGAATAACCACGTCTTTTTTATATTCGACAAGCCGCTTTGCCTTTTCAAGAACCATATTCGCCACCTGAACATGACGTTCGGCAGGCTCGTCAAAAGTAGAACTGACAACTTCTGCATTAACCGACCGCTCCATATCCGTTACTTCCTCAGGTCGTTCGTCAATAAGAAGAACCATTAACTCTATATCGGGATGATTTTTAGTAATCGCGTTGGCAATTTTTTGTAGTATAATTGTTTTACCTGTACGCGGCTGGGCGACAATCAAACCACGCTGCCCCAATCCAATTGGTGTTAAAAGATCCATAATCCGGGTAGAGTAATCTTTCCGAATAGTTTCTAAATTTACGCGTTCATCAGGATAGAGCGGCGTTAATGTATCAAAAAGGTTGCGTGTGCGCGCTTTTTCAGGAGCTTCAAAATTAACGGCTTCTACACGGAGTAAAGCAAAAAAGCGTTCGTTATCTTTTGGAGGACGGATTTGACCGGTTACCGTATCGCCTGTTCTAAGTCCAAAACGCTTTATTTGCGAAGGTGAAATATAGATGTCATCCGGCCCGGGCAGATAACTATAATTTTGAGAACGAAGAAAGCCGTAACCATCGGGCAGAATTTCTAATACGCCTTTTGAGAATATAAGACCTTCCTGGGCGGTTTGCTCTTCAAGTATTCGAAAAATCAATTCAGACTTTTTTAGACCGGAGAAGCCGCTTATGTTCATTTCTTGAGCAATTTGAGATAATTCACTACTTTTTTTTTCTTTTAAATTTTCAATATCCAGCATACTTAAAACCTCTTATTTTAAAATGTATTATTTTCCGGGTTAACTTATATTGATGTATTTACAACATGATTTATATTTATTAAGGGAAGTAAATAATAATCAGGACGCTTATGATAAAAAGATGTTTAAATATAGTTACGTTTTAGCGGTATGTCAATCTAATTTAAACTTCCTGATAAAGCCCCGATTAGATAATGGCTGCCAATTACCAATAGTGTTTCATTTGGGTTAATCTTGTCTTTACAAAGATCGAACGCCTTAAACAAATCTTTAATAAAAATTGTTTTTTGATTGTTTTTCCTGAATGCTTCAACAAGCAATGTCCCGTCCAATTTCCGATGAGTATCAGGTTCTGTAATAACGATAAGCTTAGCTTGACGTGTAAGAAAATTAGCAATTGTTTGGTAATTCTTATCCTTTACCATTCCGATAAGCAGCGTTAGCTCATTCTGTTTTACAAACGATCTTAAAAAATTTACTGTCCTTTTAATTCCCTCCGCATTGTGGCTGACGTCAAAAAATATATTTGGATTTTTTTGTATACACTGCAAGCGCCCCGACCAGATCGAAGATGCTATCGCATTTTTGAAAGCGGCGTCAGAAAAAGATACTTGCCGTTTTTGTAAATATGTCCGGCTGACAAGGTACGCTAAAGCAATATTTTGAACCTGAAAATCGCCGATTTGTCTGCATTTTAAATTTTCATACTTTACATTATTAAGTTTATCATCCAGATCAAATATCGTACTATCCAGTGAAAGCCGCTTAAACGAGTAAGAAATACAATCACTTAAATAAAAAAAACGGTTTGATGAAGACAACTTTTTTCTAAGTGATATTAAAGCGCTTTTATGCTGATCAGCCGAAAATACAGCGCATCCTTTTTTGATAATACCGGCTTTCTCAGCGGAAATTTCTTTTAATGAATTTCCGAGTTGTTTTTCATGATCAAGATTGATCGGCGTTATAACAGCGATATCCGGATTTACAATATTTGTTGAATCCAGCCTCCCGCCGAGTCCGGTTTCAATTACCGCCACATCAACGCCTGCCGCGCGAAAATAATCAAAAGCTAAAGCGGTGGTTGTGTCGAAAAAAGTTGCCTTTCGTTCCAAAACTAAATTTTTAACGCGTTTCCAGAAATCAATTATAAACCGTTCTTCAATCATTAAGCCGTTAACGCATATCCGTTCACGAAAATCTACTAAATGCGGGCTGGTAAAAAGACCGGTTTTTAAGCCCATTGCCCGCAGTATCTGTGATATAAAAAAGGATGTTGAACCCTTACCGTTTGTACCCGCAACATGAATAACCGGGTATGAGTTATGTGGATCAGAAAGAGAACTACAAATCGCATTTATATTTTTAAGACCTAATTTAATTGCGAATTGCTGCAGGTCGTAAATTTCTGAAATTACTTTGTTGTATTCGGGCATGTAGGAAAATTAAATGATTTTACCTAATATAAATCCTATAACAATTCCTGTTAAAAGGACTACAGTTAAAATCCGGTAATTAACAACCTCTTTTGTGTAACCGCGTTTAATGGCTAAAACAGATACAAAGTATCCTAAAGCATTAATTAGCCAAAAGAAGGGAAGCGCAAGCACTTTTGCAATAATCGGCCCTAAAATTGGTATCAATCCTATAATGTTTAAAAGACCGATAAACGCCTGTGAAATTATACCGAATATAACAACAGCGCCGCCGATAACGGTTTTGTCAACATTATAGTTAATGGCAATAACAACAAAGGTAACAATAACAACCCAGGTTAATATTGTTCTCCAAAAAGCCCTGATAAAAGATTTTGCTGTTATGGTATAGTGCTTAAGTTGTTGGAGGTTTTCTTTTGGTTTTTTTATCATTACGCATTTTGTAAGGCCGCTTTCGCCTGGATTTGCTCGCTAACCATGCCGAAACGGCGTTCACGGTGGAGGTAGTTCCATAAAGCTTCAATTAATTGTGGTTTTCTAAATTCCGGCCAGGAAGCTTCTGTTACATAAACTTCTGAATAAGCGATTTGCCATAGCAAGAAATTACTTATCCGAAATTCGCCGCCTGTACGAATAACTAAATCAGGATCGGGCTGACCGGCAGTATCTAATTGGCTGGCAATAACTTGATCATCAATATCATCAGGTTGAATTTCGCCATCTTTAATTTGCCGGGCAAGATTTTTAAAAGCCTTGACTATTTCCTGCCTGCCTCCATAGCTTAGGGCGACATTTAAGATTAAACCTGTATTCTTTTCTGTTTGTTTAACAGCATAATCCATAGTTTTACGTGCAAAATCCGGCAGCTTATTAAGACTTCCAATAGTGCGGATCTGAACGTTTTGTTTTATTAAACGGTCTATTTGCTTGTGGATTGTAGTCACTAATAATTGCATTAAAGTGGCGACTTCCCAACTGGGACGTTTCCAGTT
>JAUXGF010000169.1 GCA_030622395.1 Calditrichaceae bacterium | reverse complement strand
AACCAAAACTGTCATTTCGAAGCGGAGCGAGAAATCTATTGCCTCTAAATATCAAGGGGTTACAGATTTCTCCCTTCGGTCGAAATGACAAAAATTTGTGTTTTCGTTCAGACACTATTTAGGTTTTACAACCTTTAATCTTTCTTCTTTAATTGGGTCAATGTCGAATAGTGTGTGTAATTTCTAATTAATTAAACCCATTTGTCATTTCGAATCCCGACGCTTTGGGATGGTGAGAAATCTTACAACCCTTGGGATTATTGAAGTTACAGATTTCTCATCCGATAAATCGGGATTCGAAATGACAGTTTTGGCTAGTTTCCGTTCAGGCACTGTTTAGGCTTTACAACCTTTAATCTTTTCACGCAGTGATCCCTACGGGGAATCTTTCATTTTTAAAAGCTTACCAACATTTTTCTGACAGATGCGTTTATATTGACAGTATGTTGTACAAAACTTATCTTCCGGCAATTTTGTGTGTTGGAATTTACCGTTTTGTAATTCTTCTATTCTTTCAAGGGCAAGGGAAAGCGAGAGGCTTAATAAAGCGTCTAATGATAATTCATTGTCTTCATCATCTTTAACATATTTATTCGGCAGCCAGACATACTTTTTTCTATCGCCGGAAGGCTTCCGCCCGATCTCGGCTAACACGGGATACCGCTCACAATTCTCGGCGTCTTTGACCAGAAAATATCCGCCGTAAACCGAATTTACCTCCGGACGCTTTTCCATCAGCGCCAGCATATAAAATGGTAATTGAAAACTAAGCCCGCCGGCAATATGCCGTGCGTTAATCCCCAAAGCCGAGCTTCCGGTTTTATAATCAAAAACTAAAGCGTCCCCCTGTGGGTTAACGTCAATGCGGTCAATTTTACCGGTAAGTTTTAACCGCCCCCGGTTATTTTTCAAAACCAGCGTTTCAGCGGAGTCTTCTTTTGATCTTTCCGAACTGCCAAATTCATATTCAAAATAAAGCGGAATAAACCCCGTTTCATTGATATTCTGCTGATCATATTCCAAAAATACGTCAAGCAAACCGGCGGCGTCGGCTGAACCGAAATACTTATTGCGCTCTAACCGCCAAAAAAATCCTTCATAAGGCAGACGTTTAAAAACATTTTCGGCAATTTCAAAAAGCAAATCACGATGTTGAGCAGGTTCAGCATGTTTCCCCAAATCTTTAAGTTTTGAATAAAAATCACAAAGGATTTTATGAACTACAGCGCCGCGTTCGAGGCTGCTTAATTCTTC
Organism: Calditrichaceae bacterium; assembly: GCA_030622395.1. Classification (GTDB taxonomy): domain Bacteria; phylum Calditrichota; class Calditrichia; order Calditrichales; family Calditrichaceae; genus JAUXGF01. Next base: position 5,182 of record JAUXGF010000169.1, on the reverse strand, counting down.
TTCCATCTGCGGAGGTTCTTCGATTTTAAGAATACGTTTCATAAAAAAAGACATTGGACAAAAGGCATAATCTTCTAAAAGGGTTATTGACCAGTTTCGGCTGCCATAGCTTTGTTTGAGCCGTTCTGTAATTGCAGCGGCGGACGTCATATTGCCTTCATAAATGGAAAAGCCATTGGCGGAAATGCGTTTACGCGCCGCGCCGATACGCTCTAATAATCCCGATAACTGTCCGGTGGGATTTTCAGTTCCCCGCTTATCATTTAAAAGCAAGGTTTGCATTTTGGGGGCGGCGTCTGAAAATTTATTTTTCTGAATATCAAATCCAAGTTGGCTCCAAAGTTTATTAAGATTTAACAGGTACTCCGGCTCCGGCAAATCCGTTTTATAATCAACTGCCGCCGCGTCTTTTAAATCGGATAGAAATGTCGAAGGCACAAGGGCGCGGTCTTCTTCATATTTGGGATAGGTTAAAATGATTGTTTCGGCTTTGGAATCAAGCAGGGTATAAAAAATGAAGCGGTCCTGATCGAGTAATTCTTCCGAAGCGAGCAAGCCCATTTTGGCGCGTACAGGGTCGTTAAAAAATATATCTTTAACCGAAGAGCGCGGAAATTTACCGTCGATCATTCCGCCGATAAACAGCGCCTCAAAATCCAGCGCTTGTATTTCCAGACGGGGCATGATCTGCACTCCGTATTCGGGCCACTCGGTTAAATTAAACGTCGCTTTTTCAACCGCAGTTTGTAAATATTTAGAAAAAACCGGCAGCGGGATTTCCTGATCCCGGCTAAGATGATACAATATCCAGATAAGTTTATCGAACAATTTCATAAAACGGTTAAAAGCGCGGAATTCGCTTTCGCGCTGACGTTCGCTTAAATTTTTGTTCTCAAAATTGTACCAGTTTAACAATCCTGATTTATTAAGCAGATTGATATAATCGGATCGGAATTTAGTAACGGCGGCTTTCTGCGGTATCTTATAAAACGGCTGTAAAAAGCTGTTGAGAAGTTCGACCTGGTAAATATTGTCTGTAAATTGAGGCTGCTCCCGCTTTGAAGAAGCCGCGTTATTCTTATCAATGCTTGAAATATTTTTAAGTCCTTTAGTCCAGTCTCGCTTTAAATACTTCACACGGTTTTCAACAAGGATACGGTAAACTAAGGCTGAATTAAAAGGTTCTGATTTTTTAATAAAGCTTGAATTAATCAGTTGCAGCGTTTTTTGATAATCAAAGCCCGATTCAATGAGACGCAGGCAATTTAAAAAAGTGCGGATAAGCGGGGATTGATTCAATCCGTAACCGGTCGAAAGATTAAAAGGTACGTCGTAATCCCTGAAAATACTGCGAATAAGGGGAACATAACGATCCATATTGGAAAAAGTTACAGCAATGCGGTTTAATGGAATTTTATCTTTTAAATGCAGTTCTCGGATCCGCGCCGCTATATATTCAACTTCAGTCTCTTTATCCGCCAGAGGCTGAATTTGAATCCGTTTTGAAATATCCGCAGGCGCCTCATTAGTTAATTTCCTGTTAAACAAACAAGCGCTCAGCGTACCCGAACCGCTTTCTTCAATAATCTGAGCGCCCATTTTTTCAAAACGATGCAAAGCTTCGGCAGTGTGTTTAAACAAAAGCGGATTAGACGCGCAGTATTCCAATTTCACCTTAACCGGAAGCCATTGGCTTGCCTTGCCGATAAACTGATACATCGCCGGAGTAAATAAACCGTAACCGCTGATATAAATCTTTTTCACTTCCGGAAAAACTATTTTGAATAATCGCTCGTTTAATTGATCCGCCGCCGTATGCTGGGCAAACGGTTCGTCAATTAAGCGGCTGCCTAATAAATCTTCCAGCTTGTTTAGGATTAATGTAAAATCTTCATACTTTAATGGATTTTCCGTGCCTTTAGCTTTGCCGATATCAATCCGCGAAAATTCATTTCCCGTGTAACCAAAGCGGCGCAGCTCGTCAATCATTTCCGATACTTTTTTGACTAATCCGGCGGGAATGTTTTTTTTACCGGGCAAATAACTGAAGCGCTGAAAATTTTCCAGCAGCAGTTCCTCGATTAAAAAAAACTGCATATCGCTGTTTATGATTCGCTTTGGGGATGGAATATTTTTATATATATTGATAAGAAGTTCGTCGAAAGTATATACCGGCGGATCAATTAATGTCTGCTTTGGCGCGGCATCGATCAAAACTCGTTTAAACAGGCGGACAGCACGGTTTACCGGCAGCACAGCCAGATAGTCATCCTGTCCGTTCTTAACAGATTCAATTATCTGCTTTTTATAATAATAGTAATGATCAAGCGATCCTGTATGAATAATTAAACTGCCCATAATTTACCTGAAGTTTTTAAACTCACCTTAATCAGTAAAGAATTGGAGTAATGGAGTGTTGGAGTATTGGAGTAATGCTTCTCTACGGAGCATCACTCCAATTCTTTCATTCTTTAAAGACCTCAAAGGTTTGGGAAAACCTTTGAGGTCGCTTCATCACTCCAATTCTTCAATTCTTCAACACAGGAATATTCAACTGTGTCGTTTTTTCTTTACGCAGAAAATCGAGTGTAAAGACCGTTCCTTTGCCAACTACGCTTTCAAAGGAAATACGTCCGTCATGAGCCTGCATGATGTTTTTGCAGACCGCCAGTCCAATGCCCCCGCCGTCTTCTTTAGTGGAAAAATACAGGTCGAAAATTCTTTTCTGCACATCCGGAGGCATGCCCTTTCCCGTATCATGAATTTCTACAAATATGCGTCTTTGTTTGCCGCGAGTACGAATAAATACTGTACCGCTGTGATCAATCGCCTGGAAGGCGTTTAAAACGATATTCAATATAACCTGTTTTAATTGATCCGCATCTCCGTAAATATAATCCAGTGAATCATCAAGTTCCGACTCAATTTGAATATTGCGCTCAATAGCCTGCTGCTGCACTAAAACTAAAACGTCTTTAATTAGTGAATTAATATCAATTAAATTTAAATCCGTCTGTTTCATCCTTGCCAGATTTAGAAATTGACTGATGATACGATTAAGCCGCTTAACTTCATTTTGCAGAATATCAAGTGATTTATGGACTTTTTCTTTATCGCTCAACCTGATTTTTTTAATCCGGTTATTTAAAATTTCAGCGTGAATAGCCATTGCCGATAAAGGGTTTTTTATCTCATGGCTGATGGATGAAGCCAAACCGGCAATCACACCAAATTTCATAGACCGCTGCAGATTGCGCTGAAGTTCATTGAGTAAATGCAAATCTTTAAAGGTCAGCAAAACGCCGTTTACACGGTCTTCTTCTTTATAAATCTGCGAAGATACGCGGGTTAGTATATCCCCGCCATCGGGCAGCCAGATAGTAAGTTCTTTATTGTCTGTTATTTGTTCGTTACTCAAAGCATTGCTAATAATCGTCAGCAATTCATTGTTCGAGGACAGGATTTCTTTAAAAAAATCAGCAAATGCTTTATTTCTGGGACAGTGAAACATTTTTGACGACGCCTCATTATAACTGCTTAACCCGCCCTCGTTGTCGATTAAAATAATGCTTTCATCTACAACCTGTAATAAGCTGGAAATGCGCTTTTCCGCTTTTTTATAACTTTCGTCCATCACGCCGACTTTTTCGATTGTTTTATTCAGGCGGTCAAATGTATCGGTAAATTCATCTTTACGCGAATAATTGATTCGATAAGAATAGTCTCCTTCGTTCAGGCGGCTGGCTAATTTTTTAATTGATTCCAGCGGATGCGTATAAGCACGGGTGATAAAATAAAAAGTAAAGGCAATTAATATGGCAAAAATAACTGTGATGGGTAAAAAGATGAAAGACAAATCCTGGTAAAAGTTTAATAGTTCTCTGCGTGAAATTACAAGCCGCAAATAACTAAATACATGTCCCTCTCGATTTTTCAAAGGAATAATAACGTCTAATACATTGAATTTATCATCCCAGATTTTTCTCAAAACTTGCGGTTCTTCACTATGCAGGTTAGCTAATTCCTCTGCGGATTTATATTCATGTCCTTCAATAGATCTATCGCTGCTCAATAGAATTTTCATTTTATCATTAATCAACAGGATGTGTATAATGCTGCCCGTTTCGGTAGTCATTGAACTCATCAGCGCTCTTATTCGTTTTTTTTCACGCCCGGTCAGCTCTTCCAAATTTTTATCAGCGGCGTTTGTTAACGCTTCTTCAACCGCTCTGCCTAATAAAAGCGAGGTGCGTTTTACCAGCTCTTCATTTAAATCCGAATAGGTCTGGTAAATTAAATATGAACTGACCGCAAAAGCGATTATAAAAATGGTTATAACAATGATAATACGCTTGTAAACTAATTTCATAAGGCATTCTCATTTTATTGTATAGGCATTTTAATGTTTTATTAAAATAGATACTGGTCGGAGCGGAGCGTAGATTCCGGCTTGTCGGAAATGCTGGATAAAGAAACTCAAGCATCAAGTATCCAGCAATAAATATCCCTGCAATAGCGGGATTTCCGCTCCGCTCCAACCAGTATCCAGTATCCAGCATCCAGTATCATTTGTTTACTATGTTCTATTACGGACAAAAGTAACGCTAACTCTGAACTTTCTTTTTAATACGATCCCAAAGCCCCTTGCCTAAAAAATTATCGGCAATTGTTAAAATATTTTGAATAGAAGCTAATAAATCCCCTTCCCCTGCCCAATGCTCATAAACTATATCCGGGCTATTATTATTGATATAATCATTTAATATATAAGCCGCCACAGCTATGTCATCCATATATCCGATTGGACCCAATATCGCTTCCGGGAAAAAATCAAAAGGCATTATAAAATAGGCAATCCCGACAACAAATTTTAATTTCTTATCAGACGGAATGCGTTTATCCATAGACAGCTTAACTAAAAGATGAAAAAAATCGGGAGCTAATAACAAAATTTCGGCATATTTGAATTTCTTCTTTCCAAGAAAGCCGCTTATTTGTTTACGGATTTTCTTATAAAAATCGTCATATTTTTCTTCCATTATTCACATCTCCCTTTTGTATTTATAAAAAATTTAAAATTATTTCGTACTTCTCTTTTGATTTACGATTTATGATTTAATATCTTTTCTCTTCTCTTGTATCAAAGTTAAGCGCAGCGGTCTCTGATACATTGGGACGATTT
>JAUXGF010000219.1 GCA_030622395.1 Calditrichaceae bacterium | reverse complement strand
GCTATGTTAATTAATAGAATAAAAACCAGAGACCTAAAACAAAAAGCGCCGCGTCCGATGAATTCAGCTTTTATATTGGATAAAATAGTAAATTACAGCGGATGGCAGCCGCATGATGTGATTTCGGGTTTAAATCTTTTAAAGGATGAATTGGAAAAATAATATGGTTGATCCGTCAAAAGCAATTATAGTTGTTCCCACTTATAATGAATATGAAAATGTAGAGCGTCTTGTCGGCGAAATACACGGCTTCCAACCGCAGGTCAATATTTTGTTTGTTGATGATAATTCACCTGACGGCACTTCTGATCTAATCAAAAAAATACAACGGGAAAATAGCAATATTTATTTATTGGAACGTCAAGGGAAAATGGGTCTGGGAAGCGCCTATATTGCCGGATTTAAATTTGCTTTAGAAAAAGGTTTTGAATACATTTTTGAAATGGACGCCGACTTTTCACATGACCCTAAAGAAATCCCCAATTTTCTGGAAGCAATTGAATTAAATGACCTGGTTTTAGGATCGCGGTATATTAAGGGCGTCAATGTAGTTAATTGGCCTTTAAAAAGGCTTTTATTATGTTATTTTGCTAATATGAATACCCGGATAATTACAGGTATTTCCGTACGTGATTCAACCGGCGGATTTAAATGTTTTCGCAGGAAGGTTTTAGAAGACATTGATTTTAGTAATATTAAATCTAATGGATATGCATTCCAGATTGAAATAAATTTTAAGGCATGGAAAAAAGGTTTCCGCCTTAAAGAAATCCCAATTATATTTATTGACCGTGTTTTCGGGCAATCAAAGTTATCAAAAAAAATAATGTGGGAGGCTATCTTTTTAGTCTGGAAGCTTCGATTTAATAGTTTGTTTGGAAAAATATAAGGATTTTTATGGCATTAAAAATACAAAAATTCGTTTTAGATTTTGAGAAGCCGGTGGTTGAACTCGAAGATAAGATCACTGAAATGCGGGAATATGCATTGTCTACCGGCGTTGAGCTTGAGGATGATATTAAACGTCTTGAAAAAAAAGCGGAGCAATTGCGAAAAGAAATCTATTCTAAACTAAACCGCTATCAACGCGTACAGCTTGCCCGTCATCCGATGAGACCTTATACATTGGATTACATTGGGAAAATTTGTTCCTATTTTGAAGAGCTGCACGGCGATCGTTTTTTCGCCGACGACAGCGCAATTGTTTCCGGAATTGCGCGTATAGATGATTATTCGGTGGTTATTATAGGACATCAAAAGGGACGCGATACAAAAGCGAAAATGTACCGTAATTTTGGTATGCCCAATCCTGAAGGGTACAGGAAAGCTATGCGGATTATGAACATGGCGGCTAAGTTTAACAAACCGATCATTACTTTAATAGATACGCCCGGCGCTTATCCGGGAATCGGCGCTGAAGAACGCGGTCAGGCGGAAGCAATCGCTCATAATTTGTTTGAAATGTCACACCTGCCGGTGCCGATCATAAATGTGATTATCGGCGAGGGCGCTTCCGGAGGCGCGCTTGGCATCGGTGTTGGCGACCGTATTTTGATGATGGAAAACGCCTGGTATTCGGTTATCAGTCCGGAAGGTTGCGCGGCGATATTATGGCGCGACGCCGCAAAAGCCGAAGAAGCCGCGGAAGCTATGAAAGTAACGGCGCCCGACTTAGTTGATCTAAAAATAATTGATGAACTTATTAAAGAACCTGAAGGCGGAGCCCACTATAAACCAGATGAAGCCGCAATGATTGTTAAAGAAACCATTTTACATCATCTTAAAGAACTATTGCAAATACCGGTAGATGAATTAATCGATCAGCGTATTGAAAAGTTCAGCAAAATGGGATCATGGAAGGAATAATCAAGAATGCTGTAAAAAAGGATAATTAACGTCTTAACGAAAAAGCGCCTTCTGTCATTTCTTTAAATGTTTTATTAGAAAAATTTTAATATGAGAACCCAATCTATTGATACACGCCCGGAAGCTGAAGAAGTACTGATTTCTTTATTTCAGAAAGCGAGCGCGGCAAAGAAGTTTTCTCAAATTCGTTCCCTCTCTCAAACCACTTTCCAATTATCCAGAAGGGCAATAGCTCGCGCGAATAAAGATTTGACCGAAAGACAAATTGATATAATTTTTGTTTCCTATCATTATGGGGATAAAATCGCCAATAATCTCAATAAGTATTTAGACAGAATTGAACATAAAAATATTAATATCTTAAACTATAAGCGCCAGAAATGATTGAACGCAAAACCAAAATACGCGTGCGTTATGCTGAAACGGATCAAATGAGATCCGTTCATCATTCTAATTACATTATCTGGTTTGAATTTGCCCGCGTCGAATTGATGAAACACTACGGATTCTCTTACGCCCGGCTTGAGGACGAGGGGTATATGATGCCCGTTCTGGAAATCAATGTTCAATATTTTAAACCGGCGCGTTTTGATGAATTGATAACAATCCGCGCTTTTATTTCACAAATGCCCAGGGCTAAGATAAAATTTGAATATGAAGTCAGTAATGAGCATGGGGTATTAATCTGCCGGGGCAGTTCATTGCATAGTTTTATGAATCAAAAAGATAAAGCGGTTAAACCGCCGAAAGAGTTTTTAAAAGAAATGCAAAAACATTTTAAATAAGTTAGGAAGCAATGTTAGATCAGCAATTATTAGATATTTTAGCCTGTCCCAAGTGCAAAGGCGAATTAGAGTATAAGCAGGATGAAGATCAACTGATTTGTAATAAATGCAGATTGATTTATCGGATCGAAGATGATATTCCTGTAATGTTAATAGAAGAGGCGCAGAAATTTTAACAGCAGTGTTTACGGCAGGATTGGTTTTGGGAGGGGTTACCCCGAAGTGTCGGGATGCAAGCAAGGGTGGGTTTTGTATTTTTCCCAATACACCCATAAAAATAAATTCCCCACCAATAAGTGAGATTTGCTTGGGTGTGAAAAAAGCGCTTGACATATTTTACTTTAATAATTATATTTTCAGACGTTTAAAATAAATTTTGGAGAAAAGCTTATAAGCGGTTTGTTAAAGGTTTGTTGTAAATAAAGTATTATTGCATAACAGATACGTCTGCCTTTAACAAAACGGTTTATACATGTTTTAGATACCGGTTATTTGGATTTGGGCAGACAATCCACTTAACCGGTTTTTTTATGGAGGATTACTATAATGAAGAGAGTTTTAATCTTAGTTATTTTAGTATGCAGCGTTTTTTTTAATAATAGTTCGCTTTTTGCCCAGGGTGAAGCTGCCGTGCCGTTTTTATTGATCGCGCCGGGCGCGCGTAACGGCGGGATTGGCGAAGGAGGAGTCGCCTTAGCCAATGACGCTAACGCTGTATTTTGGAATCCTGCCGGTTTAGCCTTCCAATATCAAGACCCGGAAATAGACACCCAGGGTGAAATTACTCTTATGCATGTAAAATGGCTGCCGCAGTTTAATTTCAGTGATTTATGGTATGATTATTTAGCGGGACGTTATTATATAGAAGATATCGGTATGCTTGGCGGCAGCATTACTTATCTTAATCTAGGAGAAAATGTCTGGACTGATGAAAATGCTGTAGAATTGGGAACGTTTGATTCGTATGAATTTGCCGTAACCCTGTCTTATGCTACTCTTTTAAAAGAAAATCTCAGTATAGGAGTTAATGCTAAAATTATACAGAGTAATTTAACGCCTATAAAAGTTACCGTAGGATCGGAAACCGGATATGGAAAATCAACGGCTTTTGCAGTTGACCTTGGAGTGTTATGGATACCCGATTATTATTTTTTAGATAACCGTCTTTCATTGGGCGCTAATCTGTCAAACTTTGGGCCGAAAATGAGTTACATTGACAAAAAGCAGGCAGATCCTCTCCCGACAAACTTAAAAATGGGGCTGTCTTATAAAATCTTTGATGATGAGTTTAACAAAATGTTAGTTATTTATGATCTTAACCGCTTATTGGTTGTAAAACATAAAGACGGAACATCGGACAATGTCTTTGAGGCTGTTTTTTATTCCACCTGGACCAAGGGCAGCGCTAACGAGCGTATTAGAAAATTTACACATTCTATAGGTCTGGAATATTGGTACGGAAACTTAATCGCTTTGCGCGCCGGTTGGTTTTATGAAGATCCAAATTATGGCGCTCGTAAATTCTTGACTTTCGGCGCCGGTCTTTCGTACAATATTTTTGGGATTGATTTTAGCTATATCTCCGCCGCAGAGGATCATCCGCTGTCAGATACAATGCGCTTTTCTCTATCTGTCGGATTTTAATTTATGTTAAGGGAAGTTAAACAGACTTCCCTTTTCTTTAATATAATTTTTTATTCTGATAGCTGATTGCTGAATGCTGATTTCTTTAATATAAACCAAAACAGACCCGACTCCGTATGATTCGAGTATCCACTGACTTATTAATTTGTAAATGAATTATTTTAAAATTTAGGAGAGAAATAAGCTTTGACCGCCAAATCTATTATGCAACAATTTGTATTTTATGTTTTTACATTTCTTCTAATATCTGTATCCGCCTATTCACAGCAGACCATAAAAATATGCGCAATCCGCGTTGAATTTACCCCCGATCAAAATGAATTGACAACCGGCGACGGAACGTTTATGGTGGATACTGTTACAACAGATGAGTTTGCCATTGATCCCGCGCCGCACGACCGGAAATATTTTAACGATCAAATAAACGCCGCGGCAAATTATTTTGATAATGTATCAAACGGTAGAATAATAATTGAAGGAGACGTCTTCCCCCGGTCAATGGACGGCGCTTACCGTTTATCCAATCCAATGGCTTTTTACAATCCTAATACAACAGACGAGGAAATTAACCGCGCCATCAGCCAATTATTTGTTGACGCAATAGAGCTTGCAGACAGCGAGGATCAAACGCTTGATTTCAGCGGTTATGATTTAGTAGTTATTTTTCACGCCGGGGTGGGCAAAGATATCGATACCGGTTTTGATGAAACCCCTCAGGATATTCCCTCACTTTTTATAACGCATGATTTTTTAAAAAAATCTTTGGGAAATGATTTTCCAGGTGTGCCGGTTGACGGTGGAAATTTAATCACCCAGGGTATTTTACTGCCGGAAACGGAAAATCAGGATGATTATAAAATTGCTTTAACGGGTTTTTTTGTGTCCAATATCGGCAGCTATTTGGGATTGTATGATTTGTTCAGTCCTTCAACGCAGCGTTCGGGCGTGGGCAGGTTTGATTTGATGGACGTCGGGCTGTTGAATATGAATGGATTAGTCCCTGCAAAGCCCGGCGCTTTTACCAGGAAAATATTAGGATGGGACGAGCCGCTTGTAATAAATAAACCGCAAAATAATATTGAATTAGCGCGTCTCGGCTGTGAAAATCAGCAAAACAAACCCTTTGTTGTACAAATCCCGATTAATAATGACGAATACTTTTTATTGGAATACCGCGGCGATTCAAATGTGGATTTGGACAGCCTTTATTACGAACTCTCTTTAGACCGCGCTGAGATGCCCAGCTATTTGGAATTATTAAAAACATATTGTAATGATCAAATTGAAGTTTCGGATTCCAGCGGCGTTCTGCTGTCCATTACAGATTATGACAAGTC
>JAUXGF010000364.1 GCA_030622395.1 Calditrichaceae bacterium | reverse complement strand
TTACGAATTATTAATTACGAATTACGATTTAAATTTCCATGGGTAAGCGAAATAAAAAGAAAATCATATAATTAATTAACTTTTTATAGAAGTGTTGCGTATCATTTAAATCTGCGTTTAAATATTGCAAATTAGTTTGTTTATAATTTTCTATGGAAATATATTTTCTTATGTTTTTATTCAAAGGAGGTTTAAATGGTACGTTCAATAATTAGTGTATTTTTTCTTTTTACTTTAGCGTTTGCACAAAATTCTGATATGCTTAAGCAGGCGATTGATTTGTTTGAAAACCAAAATTACCGGCAGGCGGAAAAACTTTTTCTAAAATTACATAATGAAGATAGTAACAATACCGAGGCGCTTTACTATTTGAGTATGCTTGAACTTATCAGAAATGATTATGACGAGGCAATCGACTATTTAAAAGAAGCAATCGATATAAATGAAAATGATTACAGGTATCAGGAAAGGCTGGGCGACGCTTACGGTATGAAGGCTCAAAACGCCGGTATTTTTAAAGCCATGTTTTCTATTCCCAAAATGCGTTCAGCCTGGAAAAAGGCAGTCGAATTAAAGCCGGATATTATAAGCGCCCGGGAAAAGCTTTTTTCATATTATTTAATCGCGCCCGGCATTGCCGGCGGCGATGAAGAAAAAGCCTTACAGCTTGCCAATGAAGTAAAGAAATTGGATTCCATCAGAGGTGGAATTTTAATGGCAAGATATTATCAAGAGAAGGAAGAAATTGATAAGGCTGAAAATGAGTATTTAAATGCTGCAAAACAAGATTCCAAAAATGCGCAGTTAATGAATACAATCGGATATTTCTATTTAGGCGTGGAAAAAATCAATAAAGCCCGCCCATGGTTCGACAGCTACATCGAACTTCAACCGGACGAGGCGAATCCTTATGACAGCAAGGGTGATTTTTATCTTAAAAAAGAAGTCTATGATTCAGCTCTTATTATGTTTGAAACAGCGCTGGAGAAAAATCCGGATTTTCAATCATCCCGATTTAACCGGGCGCAATCGCTTTTTAACTTAAACCGCAAAGAAGAAGCAAAAAAAGAATGTGAATATATCATAAAGAAATATCCGGACAGCCGTTACGGAAAAAGAGCCGAAAAATTATTAGATAAAATGGATTAGTACCGTATAAGTTGAATTCGTGAAAAAGTGTTAAGAATATTTTTTTTTGTATCAGAGTTAATCCCGATTATCAGGCTGTTGCAGAACACCCAAAATGTCATTTCGAACGGAGTGAGAAATCTTATAACGTCAATAATAACAATATCCCGACGATTCGGGATCGTTAAAAGATCCTCGAAATGACAGGAAAAACACTATGTTACAACCTCCTGTTGTTCGGGACAGTCTCTGATACACACAGGGGGAATTTTATTCCGGCAGGTGTAAGTGAAGCATTTCAGTCAACATCGTCACACGTATCAGAGACCGCTACGCTTAACTCTGATACGAGGTAAAATTAATCTGTGTTATCCGTTTTATCCGTGTTCTATTAATTGTTTTTTTAAAAAATAAATTACCTTTTATGATGAAAATAATATTAATCTTTATTACCTCGTTTTTAATTTCCGCCAATCTTTTTGCTCAAAGAATAAAAACAGCCCGCCTGTCTAAAATCCAATTTAGCGGCGAGTTTAATATCAGCGAAACAAAATTGAAAAAAGCAGCCGGTTTAATCAAAAATCAACCTTACCTACCGTTAAAGGTATCCGCAGCCGTTAAGAAATTGGAAAACTTCTTATCTAATCAAGGATATTTATTTGCCAGCGTTGACTCGGTTCAGGCTCTTTTTACTAATGATTCGAGCAGTGTAGAATTGATTATCCACGGCGGCAGCGGAGAAAGAGTATATTTCAGCAAAATACAAATCCAATCCGATTCATTAAAAAATAATTTTTACAATCAGTATATCAGCATGGCGGAAAACGAATTATATTCGCAAAAAGTTATTGAAAAAGATGTAAACGCTTTATTGCTAGCCGCAGCCGATTGCGGTTATCCTTTTGCGGAAATCAATGTTGATGATTTGGATATACGAAAAAAAGATAATAAAACTTTTGCCGATCTAAAGATAAAAATCCACGAAAAAAGCAAAGTATTCATAAAAGACATATTGCTTAAAGGAAATATTTACAGCAAAGATCATATAATACTCAGAGAGTTAAATATTTATATCGGCGAGGTTTATTCTAAAAAAAAGATTGATAAAATCCCGCAGCGTTTAAACCGTTTGGAAATATTAAAGGATGTAAAACAACCCGTCATATTAACTGCGAAAGGGGACAGCGTTATTCTGCTTATCGAAGTGGAAGAAGGCAATGCAACTACATTTGACGGCGTGGTCGGTTATATCCCGTCTAAAAATAATAAAGCTAATGAGGACGGATATTTTACTGGTCTGGTTAATTTGTCTTTTAAAAATCTGTTTGGCACGGGGCGTAAATTTGAAGTGTATTGGAAAAAGCCGGATCAGTTTTCAGAGGAATTTCAATTGGCTTATACAGAGCCCTGGGTGTTGGGCTGGCCTGTTGATATCGGCGCCGGCTTAGACCGCACCGTCCGCGATACAACTTATATCGAGTGGGTTTATCAATTTAATACACGTATGCGTATTTTTAATAATTTTGCGCTGCTTGCGTCTCTAAAAAGCAAAATGGTCCTTCCCGATTCCGCCGCAAGCCGCGATTTGGGTCTTTTGAGAAATAAAGTGATCAATGCCGAAGTAGGAATCGAATATGATACAAGGGATTATAAAATCAACCCCAGTTCCGGATTGTATTATAAAACCACATATACTTATGGATTTAAAAATAACTATGGACCTTCTTATATATTTATTGAAGACAGCAGCGTAACTGAAAAGGAACAATTACAAACGATAAAAATACAGTGCAACTGGTACTATAATCTTTGGAAAAACCAAGTGTTAGCAGTTGAATTGAACGGCATGCAAATAACAGGCGGTCGCCTGCAATTAACGGATTATTTCTGGTTTGGCGGAAGCCGTTCCCTTCGCGGATACCGTGAAAATCAATTTTGGGGAGATATCGTCGTCTGGACAAATTTAGAGTACCGCTTTATTTTAGGCAGAAACTCCCGTATATTTTTATTTAACGATTGGGGATTTTATAATTGTCCTGACGCTGGGCGCGACCGGCAGGAAATACTGCCCGGTTATGGAGTAGGCGTTCGTCTTGAAACGCCAATGGGAATTTTAGGCGTGGATTATGGACTGGGAAAAGGCGATGGCTTTAAAGAGGGTAAAATTCATTTCGGAATAATCAACAGGTTTTAAAGTGTTTAAAATTAAAGATTGGTCTGATACATTAATTAAAACAATTGACGTCTCATTTTTTATTATCAGTATTATCGCGATCAGCAGCTTAATAATTCAATATGGCTTTTTTATCACGCCTCAATTGGATCATTTGCTGGATCGATTAGATATCTTAATTGTTTTTTATTTTGTATTACAATATTTTCTAAGAATTCTACTTGTACAAAATAAGATTGCATATATTAAACATCACTGGTTTGAAACATTATTGATTGTTTTAATCATTCTCGAAACAGCGGTTATTGTTAATACTCTTGGTATTAATCTCATTGAGGAATATTTTTATAATATTAACGTGATTGCCATTACTAAAGTCACTATTGTTTGGGTTCAGATAATTATTATATTGTCGATTATCAGCCGCAGCGTTAGATACAATATTAAAATAGCTTCGCTTAAATTTCATCCCGCTCAAACATTTTTACTTAGTTTTATAATAGTGATAGTTATAGGCGGCTCTTTTTTAATGCT
>JAUXGF010000235.1 GCA_030622395.1 Calditrichaceae bacterium | reverse complement strand
TCAATTATTAATCGTTCATATAAATTCACATGGGCTTCCGCCCTCAACAAAGTATGCACGAATGTGTCCTGTAATTTGGGAAAAGTTTTTCCCCTTAGAAAAGGGGGTTAGGGGGTTGTAAAAATGCAAACCCACCCCTATCCCCTCCCAAGAGGGGAATTCCAAGTCCCCCTCTATTTCTTAAAGAGAGGGGGATTTAGGGGGTGAGTTGAAAGGGACAGGGCGTGAGTTACAAAGCCTGCCCCTTCACACGCGTATCTCCCCGGCGTATTGTATACTCCATGTTATCTAAATATTCCAATAAGGGAATAATATATTTTCGGCTGCTTTGCGCGAAGTCTCTGACTACAGTAACTTCAAGATGGTCGTTCTGTTTGAAATGTGTTTTTAAAAAATTTATTAATTCGTTGAATACATCAATATGTAAATAGAACTGTCCGTTTATGGATTTTAAAATACCATTTTTTGCTAATTCCAAAGTGAAGGCTTTTAGAGTCTTCTGATCTAGATTAAATTTTTCGCTCAATTGTTTTAAATCGGGGGCGTTGAAACGGCATTCTTTGTAAAAAGCGGCGATTTGTTGTTTAACTTCCGCCATCTTTTCAGAGCCGATAATATCTTCTGCGGAGTATACTTCTCCATCGAAAAAAATATCTTTAATATTAACCGCCTTTTGCAAAACGCGCTCTAAAAAGGGTTCTGTAAAATGATAATGTTTTAAGTGATTGAATAATTCCTTAAAATTTAATCCTTTTTTATATTTTTGATCGGAAAGCGTCTTATCTAAAATTTCTTTAATTATTTCAACCGCCCGCGCCGCTGATTTATTATGAATGAAATGGACTTCATTTTTATAATCAAAACTAAATATTATTTTTTGCTTTTCCAGCTTTGACGCAGCCGATTCAATAGTTTGCTTTTTCTCAAATAAGGCTTTTTGTATTTCATTTAAGGTTATTGTCCGGTAACCTGAAAACTCAAAAATAAGTTGAATCTTCGCCGGGATATCGCCGCTGGAAAGGGTATCAAAATAAGTCTTCCATGTATCAGTATCACGCGGGAGACGCGGGGGATCAACCTGAAGAACTTTACCGCCGGCGATAGTCGTTACCGGGGAGAAGCTTCGTATTAAGACAGGATCTCCCGGCGCTGCAACGCCCGCTTCGCTGAGTCTGATTCTAACATGATAAGTTTGATTGGGTTCAAGCTGACGCGCATCGTCGAACCAATCTATCCTGCCTACTATTTCGGCTGTTCCTAAATGAATATGAACATTTGAATGACGTTTAATTTTAAACTTGATATTTGCCGTTGTTATTATCTCTGCAAGCAATTCCTGTGTCGGTTCTAATGAGTCAGGCTCAACCAGAGCCGTTCCCCGTTGTAATTCATCAATAGAAATATTGGAAAGATTTATTGCCGTACGCTGTCCCATATAAGCTTTTTCCGCCGCGTGTTGATGCACTTGCAGACCACGCACTTTTGTCTCTTTTTTTGCTGGAAGAGTTACAAGTTTATCGCCTGTTGAAATGTTTGAAGATAATACAGTCCCCGTTACAATAGCCCCGAATCCTTTGGCTGAAAAATTACGGTCGATATTCAATCGGAAAGGGCGGGCATTTTCCGTACGGTGTTTGTTTTTAATTTTGTCGAGTAAGGCGGCATTCAATTCTTCAACGCCATTTTTATTTACAGCGGATACGGGGATAACCGGAATTTTCTCAAACCCGTTTTTTTGCAGAAATTCATTGATTTCTTCCTGCATTAGAAGATTCCATTCTTCATCGACCAAATCAATTTTATTCAAGGCAACAATCCCGTCGCGTACGCCGAAGAATTTTAAAATATCCAAATGCTCGATAGTCTGCGGCATAATGCCGTCGTCGGCGGCAATGACCAAAAGGAACAAATCAACCGTACTGACTCCGGCTACCATATTGCGCACAAATTTTTCATGTCCGGGCACGTCAATAATAGTTACATTATCTTTCCAGTAGGCAAAACCGATATCAATAGTTATGCCGCGTTCCTGTTCTTCCTTCAAGCGGTCGGTTTCGATACCCGTTAAAGCTTTAATCAAAGCTGTTTTACCATGATCGATATGACCGGCCATGCCGATAATTGTATGTTTATCCATATATGATCTGTATTTTATTGTATAGTCCTGACAACAGCCTGATGATCGGGAAATGTATTATTAAAATAGATACTGGATGCTGGATACTGGATAAAGAAACTTGATCATCCCCGCAAAAGCGGGATTTCCAACCAGCATCGAGTATCCAGTATCCAGTATTTTTTCCATTAATAAATTTGCATAGCTATGTTCTTAAAACATTGCATCCCATGGCGGTAATTTAACTGGTTTTTGAGTTAATATTTTCAAGACCTTTTCAGGTATAAACCGTTTATGAATCACCAGGCGGAACATATATTCGTCGAACCACTCGTCGGTCATGGATAAATAGCCTTTGTGTCCTTTTTCATCGCCCCAGCTATTTTCCAACAACCACTTAACCGGTTTGCCAGCGGTGGAGGTGTCCACGCCCATTAAAGCCATTCCGTGCGAAGAGCCGCTGTCAAAACTTAATATGCGTTCCTTTTTATTCATATTAAAAGAAACTCCGAAAATCGACTCATAATCATACATATCCGCAGCTAATATGCCTTCGTCTTTATTTAACTGTTTACCGACGTCGCAAGAAAAGTACATGCCCTCATCCGCTAATATGGAATTTTTTGCGGATATTTTCAACTCATCAACCGGCAGATTGATAAATGTCCAATTTCTGCCGTCGAACATATTTCTATCATATTCGATTTCATACAGCTTAAAATATTCCTTGGACGGATCATTCATAAGCATTATATATTCGCTTAAATCAATCCCAGCCACTTCTTTATAAAATGACAAAGGCGTATATTTTATAGCTTTACTTAAATTTTCATCTTTATCGACATAGCGCCATGTAAATTCTTTTGGGGGTTCGCCTAAACTGATCATTAACATACGGTAAACTTCAGCTAACATAGCGGTTTTCTTGTTTTGTAAAAATCCAGCTTTTTTCCCTTCATCATGCCATTTACGCAAAAGCAATCCATCCTCGCGCAATTTACGACGGGTCAACCGGCTCATATTCCGTGTATTGTCGCTGTTAAATGATTCAAGCATAGCCTCTTTGGGAACCAATCCATATTTATCAACCAGGTCAACCATCATATTCCAAACGCCGCCGTCGCTGATGGGGTGTTTAAAAAGCCACTCAACTTCACGGTCGTCAATCTTTTTCTCTTTCGTAATAATAATGCTTTCTAAAAATAGATTAGCTTTCTCCAATTGATCCCAGAAAAACAGGTAATTTTCAGAAAATTCAAATTTAGTTAGATTATACTTTTCTTTCACTTTTGGGCGTAAAATATTTAAAGCCGTAAACAGCCAGCATCTTCCCGATGATTTTTGATTAGTAATGCCAGTCGTTTCTATTTTGTGGGCGAAGTGATGATCGATTTTTCCTGCCAGCTCCCGGTTTAAAGCTAATTTTTTGATTTCATTATTGGATACGGCATTGATCATCGCTTTTGTGTAAGCGTCTTTTTGAATCGATTTTTCTATTTTTTGCAGCATTTCAGTTGAAATAGAACCATCGCTTGTTTGCCCAATAATAATACTAAAAAAGAATAAAACAGAAATAAACGCAGTTATAACTATTTTTAAGAACTGAAGCATAGTGGTCTCCTTTTTATAGACATTATATTTGCTAATAGCAAATTCAATTCAGATACTTTTGAAAAGCCCGTATGCCGACCGTTTGGATCGGAAGTCATCTGTTATTAAAAATCTGATAGCTGAATGATGAATGATTTCATATAAACTCACATGGGCTTCCGCCATCAACAAAAAATGACAGTTTTGTGTTTTTTTTACCCATCCCTGCTTGCATTCCGATACTTCGGGGTAACCCTTCCCTAATACAACAGGGAAGGGAAAAAATTGAATCCAAGTCCCCCTCTATTTCTTAAAGAGAGGGGGATTTAGGGGGTGAGTTGAAAAACTTTCATACAAACCAAATGTTAAGTCACAATATCCGTGCCTTTAAAAAAATAGTTGATTTCAAATATAGCGGATTCATTAGAGTCTGAACCGTGAACAACATTTCTCTCAATATTTGTGCCCATATCGCCGCGGATAGTGCCGCGTCCTGCTTTTGCCGGATCAGTAGCGCCCATTAATTCGCGCCAATGACTGATGATATTATTTCCCTGTAGAGCCATCAAAACGACAGGGCCTGAAGTCATGTAATCAATTAATGAATTAAAAAATGGTTTTGAGCGGTGCACATAATAAAAACCTTCAGCCTGACGCCGGTCAAGTTGAGTTAAGCGCATACCGGCAACTTTGACGCCTTCGTATTCGATACGTTTAATAATATCTCCGATTAATCCGGCAGCGACGCCGTCGGGTTTGATAATAGCCAATGTTCGTTCCATAAACAGGTGATCCTTTTCTTTAAGTAGTGTCTGACCGAAAAAGCGCTTTTTTGTCATTTCGACCGAAGGGAGAAATCTGTAACTTCAATATTTATAACGTTAAAAGATTTCTCGCTCCGCTTCGAAATGACAGTTTGGGCTAGTTTTCGTTCAGACACTAAGTAGTTAATTTGTAGTATAGTCCCGAATTGCCGGGAAAAGTTAAACTGAAATAGATGCTTGTTGCTTGATACTGGATACTGGATGAAGAATCTTAAGTAATCGGTAATCGGTAACCAGTAATCGGTAATAGGTAATCAGTATTCCCGCAAAAGAGGGATTTCCGCTCCGCTCCAACCAGTATCCAGTATCGCTTCTATTAATCAATTCAGTTAAAAGAACTTAAAGCTGAACGCTGTATGCTGAGCGCTGACAGCTTCAATCTATTTGTAAATCATAAAAATACAATCTATATTTAATTATTGTCAAATTATTAAGTTAAATAAAATTTTTTTACTAACCAAATGTTAACAAATATTTAAGGTGTTAATATGCAGATAAATGAATTGAGTTTTGGAAATATTAAAATTGACGGGATAAGCTATTTGGAAGATATAATCATCGATCAGGGGAAAATCAGCGCCAGGGATAAAAGCGCTTCCGGAAAAATTAAAGGACAATCCGGACATACGCCTCTTTCGCCGGCTGAAAATATTCCATGGAATTGCAGAAGACTGGTCATTGGCAGCGGCATGTACGGCAGCCTGCCGGTTATGAAGGAAGTGCATGATAAAGCGAAAGAATTAAATATTGAGCTTTTAATAAAGCCGACGCCGCAAGCCGTAGATCATTTAAATGAACCGTA
>JAUXGF010000191.1 GCA_030622395.1 Calditrichaceae bacterium | reverse complement strand
GCAGCTAATGCTACTTTAGATTTGAATTCTGCGCTGTACTTTTTTCGTGTCATAAGACCCCTCTCTTGGTTAAATAATCCACCTTATACGCTGGTCTAGTTTTTGGGGTCCAATATATACATTGCATCAGCTCCTGCACTTGGATTAATTATAGGAAATATCTTATTTATTTCATTTAAATTAAAAACACCATCTGAATCGTCAGCAATATATTTTAATTCACAATTTTTAGACCAAAACAAATCTACATCCTTAGGGGGTTTTACAAAAAATCTCTGACACATACTTGCTTTTGAAATATTATGTCGTTTTAATAATGACTCACTTAATTTATCATTTAAGATGATTGGGTAATCATTTACTCTTAGATTTATTATTTTACTCAAGGAATTAGTCATTATTTACCTCAATTAATAAATTGCTGTATGTTATGATATTACCGCTAACATTTTATTGACCGAAGTTAGTTCGGTATCTTTAAATCAAAAATATCAATTTTATCAAATAAAATCAACAACCTTATCCTCTTATCTTCAATCATATAAAACGAACTGATCAACTAATTAATCCTTGATTTTATACTCTTAAATAACAGCTATTGAATAATATTACAAGGCGGAAACGAATACAATACTATAGAGTAACTTAAAGACGGAATGAGGTCTGCTTCGTAGCGCAGGATTTATAATTCAATTACCATCCCTTCTTGCGCCGCGGTTATTTCCATATTGCTTTTTGCCCGGCGGGCTAATTTGCGGGCTTCTTCTAACATTGAATCTATAAAATCATCGTTATGCAGAGGATCGTGATGAAAAAGCGCTAACCGGTTTACCTTTGCCTGTAATCCAAGATTTACAGTATAGTCATAAGGAGAATGTCCCCAGGTTACATGACTTTTATATTCTTCGGGCGTATATTGGGCGTCGTGAATTAACAAAGACGCTCCTTTAATAAAATCAATAAGCTTCTCGCTGCTGTTCTCCCCGATAAGGATATCTTCGGAATATTCTTTATCATAAGAACCGGAATATGAAGCGCCGGCAAACGGTTCGTTATCGCTAATATAAACAACATTCTTATCATCTAAATGAAATTTATATCCCAGCGCATTACCGGGGTGATTAATATAAAGCGTATCGACTCGTATGCCGTCTATTTCGTAGCTGCCTTCGTATAAGCGTTTAAATTCAATTTTTGCATTCATTTCTTCAAGCTCAACAGGGAAATAAGTAGGATCCATTTGACCGGCGATAATCGTTTCCAGTTCTTTATCCGCTTCTTCTGCGCCATAAATAGTAAACATGTTTCCCGGAATAAATGCAGGTGTAAAAAAGGGGATGCCCTGAATATGATCCCAATGCATGTGGCTTATGAAAATACTTGCTTTGATCGGAGTTTTTTTCTTTAATAATTCGACGCCAAACAAACGAATCCCCGAACCTGCGTCTAAAATGAACAGTTTATCTTCATGACGCAATTCTACACAGGCAGTGTTGCCCCCATATCGAACGGTAGTTGGTCCGGGTGTTGGTATTGAACCGCGTACGCCCCAAAATTTAATTTTTGACATAAGCCGCCTACAAATAACACTTGGGTTGAGCGGTTCAACGTTCAAGGTTCCGGGTTGGTGATTCCTAACAGGCTAAATTCAAAAGAGTTACACCCATATAGAAGATGAAAATAATTTTCACCCAATAGGTGAAAGATACTAAGCCCTGCATTAGGTAGTAACAATAAATAATATCAAGATGTTACAACCCTTAAACCTTGAACCCTGAACTTGGAACCGCTCAGTTTAGGTAACATTTAATTTCTTCAAGCAGGGTCTTACTAGTAATAGGCTTGCTAAGGAATTTGTCTGCGCCTAAGGCAATAGCTTTTTTCTTTTCAGGAGAAAAAACCTTTCCCGTAAGAATGACGACAGGAATCGAATTTATTTGCGGATGTGTTTTTATATTCTTTAGTAAGGTAAAACCATCAATATCAGGCATCATAATATCGAGGATAATTAACTTTGGTTTTATTTCGCAAAGAGATTCAATAGCGCTTTCAGGGTCGGAAATCGGTTCAGTCTTATATCCCAAATGATTAAATAACTGAGAAGTGTTTTGGAGATAAAGCTCGTTGTCATCAATTATTACAATATCGGCGCTCAAATGGATCTCCTTAAAAAATAAAGTTGTTAAATATTAAAATAAAACCATTTTAACTTCAATGTAATTATATTATTGTGACAACTATCACACTAAATTTTTAAAATTCCACGATGAATGCGAACCAACTGATTTATTTCCTTGCGCACTTCGGTTAATTGCTGAGTATAATGCAGGATAGACTCCGTAGAACTATCTTCCGTTTTTATCAGGCTGCTGATATCCTGCGCCTTTTTTTCTAAATCCCATTTCTTAAGCTGGAAGATACAATCTTTGGCAAATTTCATTTCATTAATATAATCATTTACGGCAATTTCTGAAATAACTTTATTTGATTCTTCATCCTCTTGAAATGACTGCATAATTTTTCCGAGATCAATCTTTCCCACTTCTTCCAGTTCTTGCATGATGAATTCATAAATGTGTAAAAGTTGTTCATTTTCAAATAATTCATAAGATACATTAGCGATGATGTAATTTTGTATTTCTTGCGTACTGTTTAGAAGCAGTCCGATTAATCCTTTTTCCGCTTCGTATATTCCCGAGTGTACGCGGCGCTTTACCGTAGAAGAAACTTCTTCACCAGCTTTATTTTTTGATCTAAAGGATCTATACTTTTGTCTTTTTAAACTGTTGATCTGGTTAATGAGTAAACTTTCGTTAATTTGCAGTCTTTCGGCGAGTTGATGGATATATAAACCTGTTTTAATCTGATTACGCATCTCAAGCAAAGAGCTGAGTATTTCTTGAATAAAACTATCTTTCTGTTCAATTGATGGATTTTTATTTGTATTTAAAAAAGCGTTTATCTGAAAATCTATAGGCAGAGTTTTTTCTTTTAATAACTCTTTAAAAGCTGCAAGTCCATTATTTAAGACGAAGCTATCGGGGTCGTCTTGTTCGGGCAAGGAGATAATAAAAGCATTCATGTCGTATTTTTCAATAATTTGCGCATTACGAATAGCCGCTTTAATTCCGGCGCTGTCGCCGTCATAAGCAATATAAATATCTTTCGTATAGCGGCGCAGTAATTTTGCCTGTTCTTCGGTAAGCGAGGTACCGCTGGTGGCGGCGGTATTCTTTATACCCTCTTCGACCAGACGAAGCAAATCAAAATATCCTTCGACAATAATGACAAAACCGTTTTCTCTAATGCTGTTAACGGCTTGATGTAAACCGTAGAGAATTTTTCCTTTTTTATAAACAGGGCTTTCCGGGCTGTTAAGATATTTAGGCTGTTGTTCTTCTCTCAATTTTCTACCGCCAAAGCCGATTATTTTACCGCTTACATTTTGAAAAGGAAACATTACCCGGTGCCGGAATTTATCATAAAACTTTCCCTTATCTTCTTTTTCCTGGATTAAGCCGAGTTTAGCCGCCTCTTGTAAATCGAGGACGCTGTTTTTAAGACGCCCCAAAAGTTGATCGTAAGAATCCGGAGCATAGCCCAGCCGAAAAGCTTTAATTGTTTTTTCAGAGATATTTCGTTTTAAGAAATAGTTTAATTGTTCTTCGTTTTTAGGCTTATAAAGTATGTCTTCAAAAAATTCGCAGGCGTTTTCATTGATTTGATATAGTTTTTGAAAATAATTGATTTCCTTTGCGCTTTGTTCTGTGACCGGCAGGCTGATTCCGGCAAAGTCAGCCGCTTTTTTAACGGCGTCTACAAAGGAGTGTTTTTCATAATCCATTATAAAGGTATAAATATTCCCGCCTTTGCCGCAGCCAAAACATTTAAAGATTTGCTTTTCCGGATTGACAATAAAAGAAGGCGTTTTTTCAGTATGAAACGGACATAGTCCTTTATAATTTTGACCGGTTTTTTTCAAGTTAACAAACTGTGATATATAATGAACTATATTTATAGAAGAACGTATTTCTTCTATTTTTTCTTCTGGAATACCCGGCATGCGTTAAAATCGCCTTTTCTTGACAAAGATTTTTAATTTGGCTAAATTTTATAAAATTTAATTATTTAGTTTTGAATAAACAAATGTTAAACTGAAAATATTTAGAGATTGGGGAAACAGATGAATCAAAACGTTGAAAAGCAGATTAAAATAGAGTTAGGGGAAGCAGAAGCGGAAGGTACGTACAGTAATTTAGTATTAATAACCCATTCACCGGCGGAATTTGTTTTAGATTTTACCCGGGTTCTACCCGGCAAACCTAAAGCAAAGGTTTATTCCCGGATTATAATGGCTCCCCAGCATGCTAAATCGTTATTGCGCGCGCTGGGAGATAACGTCAAAAAATATGAAGCCCAGTTTGGTGAAATAAAACTTCACGGGGTAGATGTAAAAGGGAAGAATATCGGTTTTCAGGAATAAACAGCTAAGTTGGGTCTATGTCGAACAGTGTGATTAATTTTAAATTATCTAAACCCATTTGTCATTTTCTCACGGGGACGCCCGTATTCAAATATGAAGTAAACATTAATAAAAATGTATGGAAGAATCTTAGAAAAATATTTGGGTAATTTAATTGAATAAGTCAGAGTGTGAGCCGGTTCTCTCTAAAAACAATCTATCGCCGATCAATTTGTAAATTAACAACCGGTCAGGCTCTACATGACAATCCCGATAACCTTTAAGACTGCCGGTTAAACCGTGATCTTTATATTTTGGTTCGAGTTTTTCTACAGTTGCCAATTTGGTAATAACAATTCTTAATTGTTCTAAATCTTTACCCTGTTTTTTTATTCGCTTGTAATCTTTCTTGAATTGAGTGGTATATTTTATTGTCAAATTTCAAGTTCCTTAAATAATTCATCTACTGAATCAACTTCATGAAGTTCTTTGCCACTCTCAGATTTTCTAATAGTCTCAAGTGTAAGTTCATTCGGTATTTTTATATCGAAAGGAATTCCCCGCCTTAGGGTTATTTGTGTTAAATATAAAGATATAGCCTCAGACATTGTTATATTTAAAGCATTCAATATACTTTGTGCTTTTTCTTTTACTACAGGATCAATTCTTGCTTGGATTGTCGTTGTGCGAGCCATTGGATTCTCCATGTTTAATGTATTTACAATTACAATACAATCAATATACATAATAACTATAATAAGTCAAGAGAAACTCAATAAATTGTAAATGGAAAATTACTTTGGATCTGCTTTTTTTTATTATATGTCATTATAAATGTATTAGAACATAGCTTTGCAAATTCACCCTGTTAAATAAAAAATTAATGTGATTGGAAAATGCGCAAACATATTATTTAACGGGGTAAATTAATGGAAATGATACTGGATACTGGTTGGAAATCCCGCCTTTGCGGTGATACTTGATACTGGTTACTGGATGCTTGATGCTGGATGCAAGATACTGATTACCGGTTACTGATTACCGATTACCGGATAAGGGGATGATCAAGTTTCTTTATCCAGTATTTCCGACAAGCCGGAATCTACGCTACGCTTCGACCAGCATCCAGAATCCAGTATCTATTTTAGTAATACATTTAATTCGGGACTATACAATAAAATAAACCAATCCGCTTATTGCATTAATTTTATGAATTAGTTACCTTAAATGATTAAATAAAATTTGGAATTATACTGGAACAGAAATGGTTTGCAGTTTAACCATTTCGTATTGACAGTTATACCGCTATTCATTTTTGCAAACCATTTAAAGAGCGGTATAACTTAAATATAACTGTAAATTTGTTTCTATAATTTAACCGGTAATTTTGAAAAAAAATTAATGAATATTTCGCCTTATACCGATAGTTAAAAATGATTCTCAAACTTTATCAACCAGCTTTAAAATTGAATATTGAATATTGAAGAAGTAAAAGATCGTAAATCATAGATCAAAAGAGATATACGATTGGTGATTGGTGATTTAGGATTGAAGAAGTAAAAGATCGTCCCGATGAATCGGGATAGATTGTTAATCGTAAATAGTAGATCAAAAGAGATATACGATTGGTGATTGGTGATT
>JAUXGF010000315.1 GCA_030622395.1 Calditrichaceae bacterium | reverse complement strand
TTTAGCATTACACCTGCTGCGGACTATTGCCGCCTTTCATCTTAAATCAAAAGAAGTGTCGGAAGTAGAATTTTATTGGCAAAATCAATATGTTATATGTAAAAATTCAAATGGATTTCTACTTGTAACTCTTTGTAAAACACCCAGAGTGCTTGCTTTATTACGAATCACTTTAAATGTAATTTTGGCAAATTTATTAGAAGACAAAAAATTCTTAAAATTAATAAAAGCACATGCTTCCGATAAAACTATTGCTTTAAAAAGGGGAAGCTTTGACGAAAGTGAAAAAAAATTAATTTCAAGATTGAAATAAAACGATAAATAGTTTAAATTATTAATTTTATTTGGAGTTAAACAATAAACAGGTAAAAACATTTGTTTGAACGGGATATTAATAAACTCATTCCGCATGAATTTGTTATTTTTGCTCTTTCGAAGAATAAATCACCTTCCGACGTAACCTTGCGTTCGGCTGAATGGGCGGTAATTACTCAAGTTGACGGTCATAAGAGTTTAAAAGAAATTGCGGATATTTTAGCTTTATCTAACGATGAAGCAATTAATCTGTTTGTTGGACTGAATGAAAAAGGTTTAATAGAAGTCCTGTCTACAGATAAAAGAGAAGAAAAAATTGTTCCGGAATCATTTTTTGAAATTTTACAAGAAGAACTTATGAAAATTATTGGACCTGTAGCTCCGTTCTTAATTGAAGACGCGCTTTTGGCAATGGATATTGAAAAAAAGAATTATAAAGTTGACCGCGTCCCTGAATTGATAGAAGCTATCAGTGACGAAATAACCGACGATATGAAAAGAGTAAAATTTCAGCAGGCAATGTTAAATCATATAAAGGGGTTAAAAAAGAATTGAAATTCTTAAGTTTAAAGTGGAAAATCAGCGGGGTTTTAATTTTAAGCAATATGCTTATGGGATTGCTCCTTGTTATTGTTGTAAACCGGACTGTATCAACAAGTATAGGAAAAGAATTAATTGAACGCGGTAGAACAATTGCAATTAATCTTGCCCAATATTCTGCCGAACAGATATTAGAAGAGGATGTTGTTGGACTCAGGCAGTTAGTCACAGGAGCTTTGAATTTTGAAAGTGTAGAATATATTCTTATTCACGGAAGCGAAGGGAACATTTTAGCAGACACTTTTAATGGACAGGTGCCGCCGGAGTTATCCGATACACTAAATATTGAAAAAAAACTAAGCGATAAATCTGAAGTAATATATCTTAAAGAACAAGCTGCAGAGTGTTATGATATTTGGGTTCCGGTGCAAGAAGGGTATTTGGGCTATATTCGCGTTGGCATGAAAAAGGACTATATTGTTAAATCTGTCCGAAACACAACAGTAATTGTAGTTAGTGCGATTTTGGGAATTACGCTAATCGGCATTATTATTGTTTTGCTTTTAGCCACCCGCATTATTAAGCCGATTCTATATTTAACCAGAAGAGCCGATGAAATAAGTCAGGGTAAATTAGAAGAAAAAGTAATTGTAAATACAAATGATGAAATACAGAGCTTAGGACAAGCGTTAGAAAGACTAAGGGAAAGTGTGAAAATAGCGTTAGATAGGTTAAAAAAACATCAAACATTGCGCATATAATTTAAAGTGAGGAAACAGCAATGGTAAAGACAAAGAAGTTAAAAGATGGAAGTCGGCAGGTCATATTAAATGGCAAGCAATATGATATTATAACTAAAGTATTATCTGAGCTTGCTACAAAAACAAAAGCCTCCGCCATCCTGTTTGCAGATATGAGCGGGCAGTTAATTAGTCAGCGGGGCAATACGGAAAATATGAACACAACTGTACTTTCAGCCCTGGCTGCTAGTGATTTCGCCGCTACTTCCGAAATGGCTAAACTTGTTGGTGAAGAAGCAAAATTTAAGTTATTGTTTCATGAGGGAGATAAACGAAATGTATATCTTTCAAATGTGGGCGACGATTTTTTTCTGGTAGTTGTTTTCGATGTAAGCGTTACTTTAGGTTTGATTAGAATCTATACGAAAAAAGCCATTGAAGATTTAGCAACCGCATTAGAAGAAAATTCTGATGATGATGATCAAGATACTCAGATAATTGATTCTGATTTCAGCACCTTATTGGGTGACGCCTTAGACGATACTTTTAAATAATAATGGTAAAATATATAATTAACGGGGAAATAGGATGTTTATAAATTGGGCGCTGCAGGAAATTAATTTAAAAATTGTCTACTATGGACCGGGTATGAGCGGCAAGACAACAAATCTTGAATATATTCACTCGAAATTAGATCCGTCTCTTAAAGGTGACTTGGTCTCTTTAAAAACTAAAGAAGACAGAACTATTTTCTTTGATTTTATGCAGATTGAAGTTGGACGTATAAAAGGGAAAAAGCCGAAATTCAATCTTTATACCGTTCCTGGTCAGGTTTATTATGCTTCCAGTCGTAAAGTAATTCTTAATGGAGTTGACGGAATCGTATTTGTCGCTGATTCTCAGCCGCATAGAATGGAAGCAAATATAGAAACATTGTTAGACCTGGAAAGCAATCTCAAACAAGATGATAATACTTTAGAAAAATTCCCCTGGGTTATTCAATATAATAAACGCGACTTACCAGGGACAGAATCGATCGATGTACTGCAAAAAAGATTAAATTTTTTTAATGTGCCTTACTTTGACGGCATAGCGGTTAGAGGAGACGGCGTTTTTAATACTCTTAAATCTGTGATTAACTCAGTCGTACAGAATGTCCAAAATCAATTATAATACAGTTTTATATTGACTGGAATAAAGATTAAACATTATTATTCAGCCGCCGTATACTTCTCAATGATTAAATAATAAAGTTTATTTATGTATGTTTATGATTTTTGAGATTATTACGTTACAGCTCTTTTAATAACCTTCTCATTTTGGTTGAGAAGGTTTTTTTTTATCCAGCGTCTATTTCGGTTTGATTTTTCCAACCCGATTAACCGGGATTGGAACAATGCACCAAATTACAACTTAACCAATCAATAAAAATGAAAAGATATCTAAACAAAGAAATTATTGCCTGGGCAATATATGACTTTGCTAATTCTTCATACACAACGCTGATTGTCACTTTTATTTATGCCACATATTTTACAAAGGCGATTGCCCCTAACGCAATTGACGGCACCGCTTTATGGTCGCGCGCGGTTACGATTACGGCAATAACCGTGGCTCTGCTTTCGCCGGTTTTAGGGATTTTGGCTGATCGGGGCGGTTATCGTAAACGATTCCTTTTAATTTTTACAGTTATTGCGGTGCTTGGTTCGGCAATGTTATTCACTGCATTACCGGGGCAAACTATGAAGGCGCTGTGCTGGTTTATCATTGGCAATATTGCATTTGAAATGGGCTCGGTATTTTACAATGCATTTTTACCGGATATTGCGCCTCCGGATAAAATTGGACGTATTTCAGGATACGGCTGGGCGCTTGGCTATGTTGGCGGGCTTCTGGCAATGTTTGTCGCTATGATTGGATTTGTGAATACTGAAATCCCATGGTTTGGTTTTTCTAAAGCGCTGGGGGAAAATATTCGCGCTACAAATTTACTTGTAGCTTTATGGTTCGCTGTTTTTAGTATCCCTATTTTCATATTCGTTAAGGAAAAAAAATCTAAAAATGGTAATAATAAAGATATTAGACTAAGATCAATTTTTAATGAACTTGTCAAAACATTTCATGAAGTAAACAAATATCGACAAGTAATCAGGTTTTTATTAGCGCGTTTGATTTATAATGACGGATTAGTTACTATTTTTGCTTTTGGCGGTATTTATGCCGCTGGAACATTTCAATTTACTCTTGAAGAAATAATGATATTTGGCGTTGTCTTAAATATCACAGCGGGTATCGGCGCATTTGCTATAGGATTTTTAGATGATATTCTTGGGGGGAAAAAGACCGTTCAGATAAGTCTTTTTGCCTTGCTTTTGGCTGTAATTATTGCTGTGATTGCTCCGAATAAAACGGTTTTTTGGATTGCCGGTATTATTATCGGCATTTTTTCCGGACCCAACCAGGCTGCCAGCAGATCGCTTATGGGACGTTTTATACCTAAAAATAAAGTGAATGAATTCTTTGGTTTTTTTGCCTTTTCAGGTAAACTTACAGCTTTTATGGGACCATTTTTATTAGGCGTTTTTACCCAACTTTTTCAATCGCAGCGGGTTGGAATATCGGTTATTATAGTTTTTTTTATTTTAGGCGGTTTGATCTTAGCGGGGGTTGATGAAAAAGAGGGCATAGAAGCTGCAAAAAAATCATAGAAGATCAATTAAAAATCAGTATGATTTATAAAGCCTTAATTATGGATGCGGAACAATATTATAAACCGGAATATCCCAATCCTGCATTTCACCACAGCGGGAATCTTTTCTTTACAAATTATTC
>JAUXGF010000400.1 GCA_030622395.1 Calditrichaceae bacterium | reverse complement strand
CGTTCAAGGTTACCTTTCTTTCGTTTACTTTGTTCATAGCCTAATAAGATGTTTATTTTACTATACGGAAATACAATCCATTCTTCCATCAATTCACCAATTCAATAATTCATTAATTCAATTCTTCACCAGCAGCCATATTGAAAACTAACGCACTAAGTTACAAAAATCAAAAGATTTGAGCAATATTATTGAACATAATTCTGAAAAGATAAAACAGGTGAGGTTTTACATGAAAAATTAAATTAATCATTTTTATTGTCATTTGTATTTAATATATATAGGGTTTAAATTTCGTAAATATTCGGGACTATATAGTGTCTGAACGAAAAAGAAGTGTTTTCGTTCAGACATTATACAATAAAATATTATCAAGGAGACTATATTGAAAAATCATTTTTTAAATAAACATGATTGTTCATTTATTGCCGGGTTTATCCGATCATTCGTGATTATTGTAATATTTTTCATATTTTATTTTCAAGGGAAAGCAAATCTTTATGCGCAATTTGGGACGGAGTCTCATGTTGAAGCTCAATTGATTTCAGAGGTAAGTTCAATTCAACCCGGGAAAACCTTCTGCGCCGCCGTTAAATTAAAAATGGCTGACCACTGGCATATCTATTGGCGGAATCCCGGCGACACCGGTTTTCCTACTTCTATTGAATGGATTTTACCGGAAGGATTTAAAGCGGGTGAAATTAAATGGCCGTATCCGGAACGTATTGCCGAGCCTCCTTTAGTTATTTACGGCTATCATGGAGAAGTTTTTCTATTAACGGAAATTAAAGCGGCAGAAAATTTAAAAGCAGGATCAGTCCTTACGATAAAAGCTAAAGTCAGTTGGCTGGAATGCGCTCAAGTTTGTATCCCCGGCGAAGCTTTACTGCAACTTGACATGGTAGTTAAAGATGATATCCCCAAACCTGATCAAGATATGCTGGAACTTTTTGCCAAGGCGCGTTCCGCTTTACCGCTTACTTCATCCGATTGGCGTTTTCAGGCTGCATTAGAAGATAGTCAGATTACTATTTTAGCAGAACCGCCCGCCTGGTTTCAGGGTGAAATCAAATCAATGATATTCCTACCTTATAAAGCTGATATTATTGAATATAGCGCTAAACAATCCTTAAATAAAACAGCTAATTCTTATCAATTAAAAATAAAACATGCCACTGGTCAAACACAGCTACCGGATACATTGAAAGGGATTCTTTTTACAGAGAACGGCTGGAGAGGCGACGCTTCCGAGAAAGCAATCGAGATAGCGGTAAAGTTCACAGATCAGCTAAACGTTCCAGCCTCTCAATCAAAATCAGAGTTGAATAATATTTGGCTGGCAATACTGTTTTCATTTTTAGGAGGAATAATACTAAACCTTATGCCCTGTGTACTGCCGGTTTTATCAATTAAAATTATGAGTTTTATTAAGCAAGCCGGCGAGGGAAAATCAAAATCATTGCAGCATGGTCTGGTTTTTACTTTAGGGGTTTTAGTATCGTTTTGGGTTTTAGCCGGGGCGCTGCTGATTTTACGCTCAGGCGGCGAACAATTAGGATGGGGATTTCAGTTACAATCGCCTGCCTTTTTAATTATTCTTTCACTGTTTATGTTTCTATTTGCCCTAAGTATGTTTGGCGTTTTTGAGATCGGCGTATCTTTAACAACTGTGGCTGGTAAAACACAAGAGCAGTCCGGCTGGCTTGGTTCATTTATCAGTGGAATTACGGCTACGGTTGTGGCGACGCCCTGTACGGCGCCTTTTATGGGTTCCGCTTTAGGATTTTCTTTAACGCAGCCGGCTTGGGTTTCACTGCTTATTTTTACTTTTTTGGGATTAGGAATGGCGGCGCCCTTTTTACTGCTTTCGTCAATCCCTTCATTATTACGGTTTGTGCCTAAGCCCGGACGCTGGATGGAATCATTAAAAGAATTTATGGGATTTTTACTGCTTGCCACTGTGATCTGGTTAATATGGGTTTTAGGCATTCAGGCTGGAAGTAACGCTGTAACAATTGTTTTAATCGCCATGCTTTTTACAGGATTGGCTGCCTGGATTTACGGGCGCTGGGGAAGTATTGCCATGCCGAAACGCACCAGGTTAATTTCCATTACAGCGGCTTTAATATTGACGGCAGGCGGGATATTCTTTGCTCTTACTAATATTGACGCTTACGCTGTATCAAAAGGACAGGCAGCAACCACAACGGAAGGTATCGAATGGCAGGTTTTTTCAGAAGGTCTGCTTAAAGAACTTCAAAACGCCGGCAAGCCTGTTTTTATAGATTTCACAGCAGCCTGGTGTTTAAGCTGCCAGGTAAATGAAAGCGTAGCGTTTAGTTCAAAAGAAGTACAAGCCAAATTTAAAGAGCTGGGGATAGCCGCGTTAAAAGCCGACTGGACGTCGCAGGATGAAACGATAACCCGGGCTCTTGCCAAATACGGACGCAACAGCGTGCCCTTATATGTTTTTTATGGTGAGAAACAAAATAGTAAACCTGTGATACTTCCGGAAATTATAACGCCGGGTATCGTATTGGAAGCATTAGAGCATTAGGTGGGTCTCGTAGAGCGTTGAGCGAATGTTAAGAAAAGTTCATAATACTTCTACGCTTTACGCTCTACGCTTTTCAGGCAACGTGGTCTCGTATCAGAGACCGCTTCGCTTAACTCTGATACGAGGGGAAAAATAGTTAACTATTATGAAGAAAAATGATAAATTCCAATTTGGTAATATTTTAACGGTATCGTTTGCGCATCTTTTACACGATATTTATTCATCTTTTTTAGCGCCCATTTTACCGCTGCTTATTGATAAATTGAGCATATCGTACACCCTGGCAGGATTTCTCTCTGTTGCCCAAAGAATACCTTCGCTGTTGAATCCTTTTATTGGAATCATTGCCGATAGATTTCCCGTACGTTATTTTATTATTGCCGCGCCGTCCCTGACAGCGGTTTCCATGAGTTTATTAGGCGCAGCTCCTCATTATACAGCGTTGGTTATTCTGCTTTTAATGATGGGTATCAGCGCCGCATTATTTCACGTTCCCGCTCCGGTTATGATAAAACATACAGCAGGAGATCG
This sequence comes from Calditrichaceae bacterium, assembly GCA_030622395.1. Lineage (GTDB taxonomy): Bacteria > Calditrichota > Calditrichia > Calditrichales > Calditrichaceae > JAUXGF01. Next base: position 358 of record JAUXGF010000400.1, on the reverse strand, counting down.
AATAGGAAAAGGGATGAGTTTTTATATGCTTGGCGGCGAGATTGCACGAACGTTGGGTCCGTTAATCATTCTGGGGGCTATTTCTTTGTGGGGATTGGAAGGGACATACCGTCTGATTCCGTTTGGTCTTATTGTTTCTTTTGTGCTTTATTTAAAAGTACGCAATATCAAAATCTCTGATGATTTCAAAAAGAATGGGAAAAAATATGGAGCGAATCAAACGTTTATAAAACTGCTTCCATTTTTTTCAACCTTAGCTGGAATCACTTTTTTCAGGGCGTCGATGAAAGCTGCGCTTACTACATTTCTGCCAACTTATTTAACTGTGCAAGGCGATAGTCTATGGGCAGCCGGTATT
>JAUXGF010000029.1 GCA_030622395.1 Calditrichaceae bacterium | reverse complement strand
GGCTGATTGACCGGGGTAATGTGGATTATTCGCTGGAATCGTCTATCTGTAAAATAAAAGCCTCTGAAATAGGCTGGAGAGGAATAAACGAATGTTTACAAATGGTCGGCGGCTTGGGCTATATGACTGAATATCCCTATCAACGCTACTTAAGAGACAGTCGTATTAATATGATATTTGAAGGCACAAACGAAGTGCTGCGTATGTTCATCACTCTTTCCGGAGTTCAAGAGAGAGGGCAGTATCTTAAAAAAATCGGGAACGCTTTAAAAGGGCCGATTAAAGGCTTCGGTGTGTTAACTGATTATGCTACAAAGTGGTTAAAAAACCGAGTTAGCACAGAACGTATCCGCGAAGTGCATCCATCAATAGCAAATTCTAAAATACAATTTGAAAATTGGGCAAAAAATTTGCATTTTTCCGCAGAGCGTGTTTTGATTGAATACGGTAAAAATATAATCTACCGCGAAATGGTACAGGAAAGACTGGCTAATGCCATAATTGATTTATACGGCATGGTAGCGACGATTTCCAGAGTTGATACGCTTATCAAAGAAAAAGGCGCGGAAAAGTGTAAGCGTGAAATCAAACTTTGCAACGCCTTCAACGAACAAGCCTGGCGGCGCGTCCGGAGAAATTTATTAATGGTTGATAAGAATATTGATAATGATATGAAAGACATCTCCGATTTTATCGTTGAAGAAAAACGTTATCCTTTTATAGTGGAATAATGAATTCCCCTCTTGAGAGGCCGTGCCCGCCGGCAGGCAGGGGTTAGGGGTGTGTTTGTGCTATTCCCAATATTCACAAAAAATTAATTTCAAAAATAAGATGTATTACTTTAACAAGTAAAACCTCAGAACGGGTTGGCGTTATTCCCAATATACACCCAAATAAATTCCCCACACGAAACGGATGTATTACTTTAATAATAAAATTATTGTTGTAAATATTTAGTTTTTTTAACAAATTGTTGATAAGAATATTGCATGATTTGGAAACCGGCATATTCCTAAAATATTGAATATTTTAGGAATCTGATTATTTGTAAAGATAAGACACTGCCTCGTCTCTACTCGCGCATATTCCCCAATAAAAAATGTATGATGATAATTATCAATTGGATATTTAATATTGAATATTGTAATTTATTATTTAAATATTGTTGTTTAAAGTTTTACCAATTATGTTTATAAATATCATAGAAATAAACAGAAGGAGAAAAATGTGAATATCGCAGTATGTGTAAAACAAGTTCCTGATACGGAAGCGCGTATAAAACTGAGCGATGATAAAAAAAACGTAAATGAGGATGAGATAAAATTCATTTTGAATCCTTATGACGAATTTGCGGTTGAAGAAGCCTTAACGCTGCAGGAAAAACATGGCGGCGACGTGACGATTATTTCATTGGGATCAGAGCGCACTACTTCAGCCATGCGCAGCGCTTTAGCTATGGGAGCTAATAAAGCGATTCATATTAAGGCTGAAAAAAATCCTGCCGATCCATTGGTAGTTGCAGAGGCTTTAACTCAGGTCTTAAAGCAAGGCAATTATGATTTAATTCTGATGGGCAAACAAGCTATTGATGACGATCATACGCAAGTGCCTTCGATATTAGCGGAAAAATTAGATATGCCTGCGGTTACGGTTGTAATTAAATTGGATATTAATGGCGATCAGATTGTCGCCGAACGCGAAGTTGACGGCGCGCATGAAATTGTTGAATGTAAAATGCCAACCATAATTTCAGCGCAGCGCGGCTTAAACGAACCGCGTTATGCCTCGTTAAAAGGAATCATGAAAGCTAAAAAAGTCCAAATGGAAGAAATTGACGTTCAGCTTAATCAAGACCGGTTGGAGATCATCGGGCTCAACTATCCACCTGAAAAAAGTCCCGGCAAAATTATCGGCGAAAGCGCCGACGCGGTTCCGGAATTGTTAAAACTATTACATGAAGAAGCCAAAGTCATATAAGACATTCAGCCAAATTAATCAGATTGTGGTTAATTATTATAACTTAGGAGATGAAATAAATCATGAAAATATTAGTATTTGCAGAACATAGAGAAGGACAGTTAAGAAAGATTGCCTTTGAAAATATCACGCTGGCAAAAAAATTGGGACAGCCTTTTGAAGTTGCTGTGATTGGAGCGGAAGTTCAGGAAATAGCCGAGCAGTTGGGGAAATACGGAGTGGAAAAGGTTGTTTTCTATAAAAGCGGTAAATTAGATAAATACAGCGCGGACGGCTATGCTAAAATTTTAGCTGATGCGGTTCAGAAACAGGGAGCGGATGTTCTGTTAATGGGCGCAACATCAACAGGCAAGGATTTAGCGCCCAGGGTATCGGCGATTTTAAATGCAGCCATGGCTACCGACTGTACACAAGTAGATATCGAGGATGATAATTTAAAGATTATTCGCCCGATGTATGCCGGTAAGGTACACGCAACGATTCGCTTAACTTCGCCGATTAAAATTGTGACGGTTCGACCCAATGTATATTCAGCGGCAGAAGCGCCCGCCACGGCGGCTGTTGATACGGTTGAGCCACAGGTAACAGATTTTAAAACAGTGGTTAAAGAAATTATCTCCGGCGCAAAAGGTAAATTGGATGTTACCGAAGCGGATATAATTGTCTCCGGCGGACGGGGAATGAAAGGACCGGAAAATTGGCCCATGATCGAAGAATTAGCCTCTCTTTTTGGAGCGGCTAACGGAGCATCCCGCGCCGCAGTCGACGCCGGTTGGCGTCCCCACGATGAGCAGGTCGGGCAGACAGGAAAAACAGTATCGCCAACTTTATATATAGCCATTGGGATTTCGGGAGCTATTCAGCATTTAGCCGGTATGTCTTCATCAAAATATATTGTAGCTATTAATAAGGACGCCGACGCCCCGATTTTCAAATTCGCTGACTACGGCATTGCGGCGGATTTGTTTGAGGTTGTGCCGAGAATGATAGAGGAACTAAAGGCAGAAAAAGGAATGTAGAGACGCCCCGCCGGGGCGTCTAAAAAAATAGGTATAATTCAACGAATAAAATTTTGAGACGACCGAACCGGTCGTCTGTACGAAAGAAAAAAAGAAATTAAAGAAATCGTCCTGAATTGTTATAGAATTTAAATACTGATAAAATGGTTTCGGATTGGCGTAAAAGCAACAAGCCCGCACTTCAGTTAAATTGAGTATTTAAAAGATTCTCGATTAATTACCCGCAGTTATGAACATTATTACCTAAATTGAGCGGTTCCATGTTCAGGGTTTCGGGTTCAAAGGCTTGTAACACCCTGATATTATTGCCCGTTAGCGCCTAAAACGGAACTTAGTATTCTTCACCCATTAGGTGAAAAGCATTTTCCGTATCTCAAAAGTCGTAACTCTTTTCTATTGAGGTTGTTAGAGACCATCAACCCTGAACATTGAACGCTGAACCACACAACCTACGTATTAATATCTTTTATTTTTACTGTTTTTAAATACCCTATTGCTTCGATAATGAATAATTTGTGACTCATAAAAATACTTGCCAAATAGCCTAATTTACTGCAAATTGGGCTAGTGAAATAGCCTAAGTTTCTATATATAAGGATATTTGTAATATTATCAGTGAAAAAATAATATTTCCTTTTATTTTCTTTTTGCAAAATATTACAAATAGTTTAATATTTTTAGATTCATCTAATCAAACAAAAAAACATATCTCAAATCCGGAGGCAGAATTATGGAAGCCCTGGAAGCTATTCTTAGCAGAAGAAGCATTCGCCGGTATACAGATCAAAAAATATCTGATGAATTAATTCAAAAGATGTTACAAGCGGCAATGAGCGCGCCCTCTGCGCATAACTATCAACCCTGGCATTTTATTTTAATTGATGACCGGAAGCTGCTTGATCAAGTCCCGCAATTTCACCCTTATGCGAAAATGTTAAAACAAGCCCCATTAGCAATCGCCGTTTGCGGCGACCTGACTTTAGAAAAAAATATTGATTACATAATTGAAGATTGCTCAGCGGCTTCACAGAATATCTTGCTTGCCGCTCATGCTTTAGGATTGGGCGCGGTTTGGCTGGGAATTCATCCGCGAAAAGAAAGGGTCGACGGATTAAAGAAGCTTTTGAAAACAGAAGAACATATTTTGCCCGTTTCGCTTATATCCATAGGTTATCCGGCTGAACAAAAATCCGCTGAAGGCCGCTATAATCCTGATAGAGTTTGCTTAAATGTATGGGGTCATAAAAACTTAAAAAAAGCAAATTAATAATAGTAACAAAAAGTCATTTGAAAATTGGGACGTCATAAATAAACATTTATTGTCATTTAAATACATTTTAATAATATGATTTTTGAATTGATAAAAGTTGATTGCTATAATGGATACAAGGCAGGCGAAAAACCTGTATCTTTTACTTTCCGGGATCGGCGCTGGGAAATTACGGAAATTGTCGACCGTTGGTATGAAGGAGGCGTTAAGGCGGGACGTTCAAATTATAATTATTTTAAAGTTGTTACCGCAGAAGGGGAAGTTTTTATTCTTCGTTATAATTGCCGTTTTGATACATGGGCAATACAAATAGCCTGATGAATTTTGTGTGTTTTAAAACGCGCGTTAAATTATGCGCTTTATATTTTATTGTATAGTCCCGAATTGTCGGGAAATGTATTATTAAAATAGATACTGGATAAAGAAACTTGAGCATCCCCGCAAAAGCGGGATTTCCAACCAGCATCGAGTATCCAGTATCCAGCATCATTTTCATTAATTTACCCGGTTAAATAATATGTTTGCACATTTTCCAATTACATTAATTTTTTATTTAACAGGGTGAATTTGCATAGCTATGTTCATAGATATAAAAGTTGTTAGAAAAAAATTCCCATTTATAATAAGGATTTAAAAATGGACAGAAGATCATTTTTGAAAGCGTCTGTTGTAGTTCCTTTTTATTTCAGCAAAATAGTAAAGGCAGGCGAATCCGCCCAAACAAAATTCATTAAATCAACTCAAAAGAGTTTTGACTATCTGGAAGTCAGGGGCAGTTATGAGCAGATCGGTTTTCAAATAGGAAAATATTTCGGCAAGAATATGAAAGAAATTATTCAGCAAAGGTCTGAATGGCATTCGCAGTTAATTAACATTTTGAATACAAAAAAAGGAAGGCTGGTTTCCAAAGAACTTTTACGTATCACGCAGAAACACTTTCCTCATATTTTGCAGGAAGTTAAGGGAACGGCTGACGGCGCGGGGATCAGCTTCGATTATATTTGGGCAATGGCAATTAAATCAGAGCTGTTAGGGCTGGAAAACGATCCTGACGGATGCTCCAGCATTTTCTTTCGTGATAAGAATAATATTTGGCTGTTTCATAATGAAGACGGACATTCCGCTTACAAGAATTTGATGTTTGCACTTAAAGTGATACCGCCGTCGGGCGTTAGTTTTATTTCACTGGTTTATCCGGGGATAATTCCAGGAAATGGTCCGTCGTTGAATAACAGAGGCATTATTCAAGCTACTAATTATATCGGCAGCTCTAAAAGCGAAATCGGCATTCCCAGGTATGTAATAGGCAGGGCGATTTTAGAAGCAAAAAGCGCCCAAGAGGCAATTGATATCGCCACTATGCAGCCAAGGAGTTATCCCTATCATCACCATATCGGCAACATGAATGATCAAACATATTTTTCAGTTGAAACAACGCCCGGATTATCTCAGGTAAAAGAGCCGGAGGGACTTTATTTTCACACTAATCATCTCCTTTTTGAACAGACTAAAAATTACAAATACGAGGATGAGGATTACAAAAACACGTCGTCCATATCCCGCTATAAAGCAATAAAGGATGAATTAAAAGATTTAGATATAAGCCGGGCAAAAGCGGAAGATTTTTTAAAGATTCTTTCATCGCATCAAAACGCGCCGTATTCACCCTGCCGGCATCCTAAAGACGAGGTTCAGGGATTAACTTTGGGCACAGCTTTTTTCGACCTAAAAAAAGGATGCTTCCGGCTGTATAAAGGAAATCCCTGCCAGGCGGTAAAAAACAATCTTTATTTTGATTTTAAATTTTAGCCGGACAGGCAATAATTCAATAATTCAGTTTTTCAATATTCCAATCTTTCATTAGTCAAAAAAAGGAAGGGGTGAAAATGAATGGTCAAGGATATGCCGGAAACGTTATTTCGGCGCTGGCGAGTTTTTTTATCCCGGGATTAGGACAGTTATTACAAGGCAGGTTAGGCATGGCAATAATTCACTTTTTGCTTGCCGCGCTGTTGTGGGTCTTCTTGTTAGGCTGGATAATCCACCTGTGGTCAATCATCGATGCCGCCAAATTTAAGGCTTAAATATAATTAATTTAATGGGTCGGGATGAAATTTGCCACAAAGGCACAAAGACGCCAAGAAGAAATAATTAATTTTTAAATACTTAGAGCCTTAGAGCCTTTTTGATCAATTCTTTCCCCTTCCCTATTTGTATTAGGGAAGGGTTAGGGATGGGTAAAAAAAACACAAAACTTTTCCCGAAATACGGGACACATTCGTGCATACTTTGTTGAGGGTAGCTGCCCTTATGAGTTTCTATGAAAATTTCAATTAAGATTTGGACATTGCCTTGAGGATAAAGTCTATGAATATTAAAAAACCGTTCTTTTTATTTATCTGTTCATCTAATATTATTTTATTTGTTTTGACGCCTGGTAAAAATGAACTACATGCCCAAAGCAAAACACAAGCATTTGATTCCTTTAAAATCGGATTGAAATTTATTACGAATACCAACCGCAATACTTTTCATAATTATTGGAATCCGGAAAAAGGTTTTGAATGCTTCGCAGAAATGCCCTTTTATTACGGCTCTGTTCAGGCGGGAGTTCATGTTTTTCTTTATAATGACAAGGATAACGATATTCCGGAATTTCTAACAAGATATTTTTATCTCGGATGGGGTAAAGAATTGCCGCTGCCTTTGAAGATAAATTGGTTTAATGGTTTCCGCGTTGGAAGTTATCAAATGATATTCGATGATGATGAGATTAATGAAACGCAAATAATGGAAAGCGAATTAGGGGCCGGCTTGAGTTCGCGTTTGAGTTACCCTGTTTATAAAAAGCTGATGGTTGGTATCTCTGTTAGTTACATAGCTGTTTTTACATATAAGAAGGTTGAGCTGACTTTTATCTCAGTCGGCGCAGATTACACTTTTACAACGCCTAAGTGGATAAAGGATATCCTCGAATGAAATGTATTCAATTATTAACAATTCTATTATTGATAATAAATCTTCAGGTTAAAGCCGGTGATAAATGGCATGATTTTTCAGAAAAGCAGATCATAACTATTGATATGATCCGGGATGCGGGATTGACCCGGGTTGCGGATATTTTGCTGTTAGCGAACGATTGGATTGTCAATACTATAGACGGCTTTACATGGCAGGCAAGCGCTAACGGTTTGTCTTCGTTTCAAAGGCAAACATGGCTGTTAATGATTGACGGGCAGCGAATGGATATTAATATATTTGATATTACAAATCTAAATATGCTGCCTATATCAATTAATCAAATTGATTATGTGGAAATTATAAGCATTCCTCAAATCATTGAAGGTGAATTTACGGATAAAGGACTGATCCACATTCATACTGTTCGTCCTGAAGCCGGTCTTTCATATCATGGCAGATTAACTTACGGTAATGAAACCGGCGATCCGGGCCCCTACCGTTACACGGAATTTAAATCGAAGAATGTAGACAGGATCGGCGCAGACCGTTCCAATGAAGTTAGCTTTGCCGGTAAAAAACAGTATATCGGCGCAAGTCAGACTGATCAGGTTTATTACCCAACCGACGCCGCTATATACAATCGTAACCAGATAATTTCCGGCAAAGATTATCCAAGAATTAACATGTCTTCTTATTCATTTAAAGCCGGTATTAACGCTTTGAAAGGAGAACATGAACTATTTGCCGGATATACTTTTGTTGAGGATTTTTTATTTTTTAAACCTTACGGCAGGGAAATCCCGGTAAAAAGTTATTTTACTCACGCCGGCGTTAACGGCTTTTTTATGATTAATGATAAAACAGATATTCATTACCGGTGTAAATATTCAACAAACCGGCTAAAAAAGCGCGCTAATATTTTTGATCTGGATTTTGACCGGGAATTAGAAAATGTTTATGCAAATTTGGAAGTTGACCGCCGGGGATCGTTTTATCAAAGTAAAATTGGGATAAGATTTGACCGGTCTTATGCCCATACAAAATATCAACTGGATAAAGACGCTTATTCCAGCGCCGCCATATACGGTCAATTGAATTATTCATTAACTGATAACCTGCATCAAAGCTTTAGCGCATTCTTAAGATTGGATAATGATAAAATTGCCGTTAAAGGACAGGCGACCAATAGCTGGAAAATAAATTCAAAACAGAAATTAATATCCATCCTGTCTTTTTCACAAAGAAATTTTGAAGAGGATAATAGTTATTGGCGCTGGGCTGAAAACGGTTATAATTTTTTAGAAGCAAATAGCGGAGGTTATTCGATTATCGGCGGCATTAATAAAAGCCAACAATTTACAACCGATATTATCTGGAAAGCGGGTATAAATAAAACCTCTTCAATTGAAATCGGCGCTTTGTACCGCTTTTTTAATAACTTGTATTTTGAAAAACAAACTTTGCAATTCGATTCGTTTATGGAGTCATTCTCTTCGCCTGTACAAATTAGCGCTGGTGAAAAAGGACAGGTTGGGGGAGGACGGATCAGGTTTAATTATCAATTTACACCGCAGTTAGGACAGCGTTTTTTCTATAGCTTCCGCACGGCAATAAGCGGCGATGATATTTTCCAAGACGTCTGGGAATCCCTTGCCAGGCACAAGATTGGTTTTACTTTAAATTATCATCCGGTGGAAAATTTCTCAATGTGGGCAATGCTGAGTTATCTTTCATCATCTAATTGGATCGAATATCAGGAAGCCGCCGGACAAAGCGGGGGTAAATATTCTTCAACAGTTAATGAGGCAATGATTTTGGATATGGCTGCACAGAAATGGATTTGGCATAAAAGGATACGCGGCAGTCTGCTGTTTAGGAATATCTTTAACCAACTCCAAAAATATCATCCCAACGGGGCTTCGCTTGAATTGCGTTTTCATATCCAGGCGGAAATACTCCTTGATTCTATTTGGAGTCCTGAGTAGAAATAGGAATTTGGAACTGGGAATTGGGAATTAAGAAAAAAGATTCTCCGTAGGGGGGCACGGCGTGGGGAATTTATTTGGGTGTATTTGCGCAATTCCAAATATTCACTTAAAAAATCCCAACTAACCGAGGCATTGCATTGCCAACCATTTAATTTTTTAATTGCGATTATAATCTAATATGATTAATTTCTTTTTTTTACAATATTATTAGTTTTATAGGTTTGAATTTGTATATTGAATTTTAGCTTAATTTTTAAATAATTAATTTATTAATAATTTAATTTAGGAGTTTAAAATGAACCTTGTTGAAAGAGTAAAAAACATTTTAATCAGTCCCGCAAAAGAGTGGGAAGTTATCAAAGAAGAAGAAATATCGGTTTCCGATATGTTTACTAAGTATGCAATGTTGTTAGCGGCAATCCCCGCAGTATCCGGTCTTATAGGACAAACTTTGTTTGGTTATTTTGGATCATTTGGCGGAAGAATTACCTGGGCTGTATTAACATATATTCTTTCACTTGCCGGGGTTTATATAATAGCTTTTATTATTGACATGTTAGCGCCTTCGTTTGGTTCCACAAAGAATCTAAACGCTTCGCTAAAAGTTGTTATCTTTTCATATACGGCTTCGTGGGTGGGCGGTATTTTTAGTTTAATTCCCGCCCTTTCATTTATTGCATTTCTGGCGTTTATCTATTCAGCAGTTTTAATGTATATGGGATTGTCAAAAGTAAAAGACGTTCCTAAGGATAAAATGGTTGGATATTTTATTGTTCTTATTATAGTAGCCATAGTTGTTTATGTTATTATCGGTGCAATTATAGGCGCCGCTACTTTTGGGGGAATGGCTGTATCCAGCGCTATGTAAAATAATGGAGTATTGGATTGATGGAGTAATGGAGCGCTGCTTTAAAGCCATTACTCCATTATTCCATCACTCCATAATTAATTTTTATACTTATCCATCAGATAGTTTTTGTTTTTGTAAAAACATTTTGCCTGGCGCTGTATTTCCAGCTCTGACTTAATATGGTCAAGATCAAGAGTCTGACGGATAAATGTAATAACGCGTCCGAAATAAAGAGGTTTTAGCGCTTCTATTATTGCAGGATTCTTACCGTTTCTTTCATACGCAAATAACAAATCGTATACCGCTTTAGTCCACAAATCGGCGTCGATTTCAATTTTCTCCGTTTCATACATTTGCTCAATTTTTTTGGCGCTTTCAGGTGAAAGTTCATTCATCAAAAGTCGTTTATGCATATAATATTCACATACGGCGGTTGTTTTAATACTTTTATAATCAATACTTAAACTTTGCGGCTCTGCTATTACTTCCTGTCCGAATAAGGGCATTTTTTCTATTTGATTCTCAAACAACCATTTATCTTTATGATTAAGGAGCGATTCAAATAATGTGTTTACTACCTGGGTAAACATCGGCCCTAATTTCGGCGCGCTCGGCTTGTGGATTTTAGCGCCTAACCCAGCCTGACATGAAGTGAAATCCCCTAACAGCGCGTTTAAGGTCATAAAAATATCAATCCCGTATTGGAAGGTTGTTTCATGCCATTCTTGCTGTAAATAATAAATTGCAAGATTCCCGGAAAAAGCGAAATCCCCTCCGATCGGCTGCCGTATATCTTTTCCTAATAATCCATAGATTAAAGGATAGCAAATATTGTTGGTTATGGTGCCGTCATATTCATTGTGTGAATATAAAGGAGTTACATAATCAAAATTATTCATAATGACCGGATATGCAAGATCCCTTATCCATTCCGGGGTAATGCTTGTAATATCGGCGTCCACTACTACAATTGCTTTAGCCGCTAATTTTACCGCTTCTTTAAATAAATTATAAAAATTATTTCCTTTACCAGTTACGCCCGGCTCGGTCGATACATATATTTTAGGGATTGAATTTACGGAATTAAGAAAAGCGCTGCGTGTATCGTCCGGTGAACTGTTGTCAACATTGATAATAACGCTTTGCAGGTCGGGAAAATATTTTTTGAGTCCTATATTGCATTGCTCAACTACAAAAGCAATATTATCAGCTTCATTAAATGAAGGTATGCCGACGATAATATCAGCGCTTTTAATTTGATATGGGTTGGTCGTTGTCATGAGATTTTTCTCCTTGGTAATCCTAGATTTTAATGATTAAAAATGAGCGGTCAATTATAATATAAATAAACAGATAATTTTTGTTGGTTGATTTGTCACAGATTTTTAAAATAGCGGCAAATTTTTATAATAATTATTATTGATAAGAATCAGGCGGTTAAATTTTTATAATTCAAGTAATATCAATAGGGTAGGGTTAAATATTATTTTAGTCGGCGAGGATGCGTTTAAAACAAAT
>JAUXGF010000303.1 GCA_030622395.1 Calditrichaceae bacterium | reverse complement strand
ATTCGTGAAAAATTGTTAAGAAAATTATTAACCGATTCTGCAATCCCTTTTGTACCATGGCATAGAGAGGTTTTCAACATAAATCCAACTATGGTTCATCAACGTTAAGCCGGATAATTCTTTAGTCCCAGCGAGACGAAATGTTTATAGAAAAAAATACCCCCAAAAATTAGGAAGCCCCATTCCCGCGAGGGATGCTGTGCCCGGGGCGGTGACGCTTAGTTAATCTTTGCCCTTGTATCAGAGTTAAGCGCAGCGGTCTCTGATACATAGTGCCGCTTCATTAATCTTTTAAATAAAGTTTTAAGAATTTTGAAGAAGAAATTAATGGTTTGTTTACCTTAGAACTAAGTTGAGAGTTTTAATCTCGTTTGTCTTTTTCTAATATTTTCAGTACAAACGTTTTTATCTTTGCGGAATTTTTTATAGCCAGTTTCATATCAGATTCATATCAGATTCATCCAAATTCAATGGATAAGGATATCTTACATTTACGCCATAATCTGTTAGCATTAAACACTCTTCTTCGATGTTTTGAAAGGAGTTGTTATATTTGCAGCATTTTTTATTTAGAATGGTTAAATCATGTGTTTTAGTGATTTCTTCGCCATTTAAGGCAAGAAAACCTTTTAAATATTTTTCAGCGGATTGTTGACAATGATAGCAGATTATTTCAATTGGAAGCGGCTGCATATTTTTTAGAAAATTTGCAGAGGATAAATCCATATTTGCAATTTCAAACCATTCATTGGCAATATTTTTATTATCCATAAACAATAATTCCGTCCATCAGTATTTTATGTTCCAAGGTATTATTAAGACTGGCTCTATCATTAAATTCTTTGGCATCATATATCAATATATCAATAGGATTGGAAATTTGAGAAATTAATTCCCGTCTTATTTCCCGCAATATATCTATTTTCCTTTTTCCTTTAATATCCGCGATGATGCATAAATCAATATCGCTGTTATCGTCATGCAGGCCATAGGCGTAAGAACCAAATAAGATAATTTTTTTTGCGCCATATTTTTTTGATATGGTATTTACCAATGAGGTAATTTGTTTTTTGATTTTCATAGAAAATATCATATTAGATAATTGATTTGTTATAGGTTAAATATTTTCATTAATCCAATCAAGTAATATTTTAGATTGTAAGTAGTGTCTGAACGAAAAAGCACTTTTTTGTCATTTCGACCGAAGGGAGAAATCTGTAACTTCAATATTTATAACGCTACAAGATTTCTCGCTCCGCTTCGAAATGACAGTTTTAGCTAGTTTTCGTTCAGACACTAAGTAATATATTTATTATTGCTTCTTATCAGGAAGATAATATTTTAAATAATACATCATTTGCAATAGTTATCTGATATTTTTAAATTTCCATTTACTTTTTACCAATGACAACCGTAACAGAACTTTGCCTAATAATAAGGATACGATAGATGATACAATCAACAAAACAAATTCTAAAACACCAAAATCAATTACAAAAGTTAATAGAAGGCGAAGCGGTTTTTGATGAAAAAACCCGCGCTATATACGCCACAGCCGCTTGTATGTATAAAATAGTTCCCACAGGGGTTGTGTTCCCAAAATCACTAAATGATGTTATTCAGGTTGTTAATTACGCCCGGCAAAACGGACTTTCAATTACAGCGCGCGGAGCAGGTTCCAGCCTGGTAGGTCAGGCGGTTAACAGCGGCGTTATTTTGGATTTTACGAGCTATATGAATAAGATCATCGCTTACGACGCTGAAAAAGAAACGGTCCGCATGCAGCCGGGAGTTACTCAAGGAGAGCTAAACCGCTTCCTGAAAAAATACGATCGCTATTTCCCGCCCGATCCTTCCAGCGGGGAATATTGCACTATCGGCGGAATGATTGCCAACAACGCCACCGGCTCTCATTCCATAAAATGCGGCGCAACAGTAGATTATATCAAATCCCTGCAAGTTGTTTTATTTAACGGCAGTTCTATTGAAACGCGTATTTGGGACGTCAATGAGGCGCAGTTTAAAAGTTTCATCAATCAGCAAACCGATGAAGCAAAACTGTACCGCTTCATTTATGAGCTTGTTGATAATAATAAAACTTTAATAGAAAATCATACGCCGAAAGTTGAAAAGAATACCAGCGGCTATCGTCTGGAAAAATTAATAGATGGAAACAGATTCAATTTGGGCAAACTGTTTTGCAGTTCAGAGGGCACATTAGGAATTGTAACGGAAATTGAATTACAGGTAAAGAAACCGCCCCGGCATAAAATTTTAACAGTCATTAATTTTGACACGCTGGAAAAAGCGGCTCAAGCCATTGAACTGATATTAGATATAAATCCTTCCGCTGTAGAAATGATGGAAAAGAAGGCTATCCAGTTAGTGCGGAAATACCGCCCCGATTTACATGACTATTTTCCTGAAAATATCGAAAGTCAGTTATTTGTTGAGTTCGACGGATGGTCATTAAAAGAAGTTCAGGGGCAAAATAATCAATTAGTACAATTTCTAAAAAAGACATTTGCAGACGGTGTGGAATTTAAAATTGCCGCTGATTCCACCGAACGAAACGCTTTATGGCAAATACGCAAAGCCAGCTTCCCATTAGTCTACAATGAGAAACGTCCCGAAAAAGTGTTGGCTTTTATTGAAGATTATGCAGTTAAGCCTAAAGACATCGCTGAGTATATCAGAAAATTGTATGATATTTACAAAAAATATGAAGTTGATGCTATTATTTATGGTCACGCCGGACGTGGAAATTTTCATACGCGCCCGTTCATTAATTTAAAAGAGGAAGCCCAAATTCAAAAAATGCAGAATATTGCCGATGAAGTGTTTGAAGTCGTTTCAGGACTGGGCGGGGCTTTAAGCGGCGAACACGGCGACGGCAGGGCGCGCGCTCATTTTCTGCCCAAAATAGCGGGACCTTTATATGAACTTTATGTACGCACAAAACAGCATCTTGATCCTGAGGGTATTTTCAATCCCGGCGTTAAAATAAATAAAGAAAATCAATTAACTTCCAATTTGCGCTTTACTCCTGAATATAAACGTATAGAGCGGGAAACGCTGCTTCATTTTGACGATGATGATTACTATTATGAGATTGAAAAATGCCACGGCTGCAGCGCCTGTCGTCAGATGAATATTGCCACGACAATGTGCCCTCTTTTTCAGATTACCGGAGATGAGTTAGCCTCGCCGCGCGGTAAAGCAAATATTTTACAAAACCTGATCAACGGCAATCTCGATTCCAGCCACGCTTCGGATAAGCAGTTTAAGCAGATGCTGGATTATTGTATATACTGCGAGAGCTGTTTTGTGGAGTGTACTTCTCATGTGGATGTGGGCAAGCTGCTGCTTGAGCATAAGGCGCGCTATCGCAAAGAACACGGCGCCGACCTTTTGCACTGGACATTGGAACACAGTGAATGGCTGAGTAAATTTACTTCATATTTTGCGCCGGTATCAAACCCTGTTATGAAAAATAAAGCGGCGCGCTGGCTGATGGAAAAGACAATCGGCATTGACCGAAGGCGGGCTATGCCAAAGGCGGTTACTCCTCTAAAATATAAAAATGACAGCAAAACAAACGGGATTGAAAATCCTGTGGAAAAAGTAGTTTATTTCAGCGACTTATTTGCTCGATACAATGATTCTGGTTTAGCTAAACTAGCCGTCAAAATACTGGAACACAATCAGGTTGAAGTGGCAACGCCTAACCTGCACAGCGCCGCTATGCCGGCAATCGTTTATGGTAATTTTGATTTTGCCCGTAAAACAATCAAAAAAAATATACCTGTTTTAATTGAATATATCAGGAAAGGTTACAAAATTGTATCGACCGAACCCACGGCTGTATTAGCTTTAAAAAAAGAATGGTATGATCTTATTCCTTCGAATGATACCAAAATTATTTCGGAAAACACCTTTGAATACTTTGATTTTTTATTAAATTTGGATATTTCTAATAAAATAGAAAATAAACCCGGCAAAGTGAATATTACTTTTGGTTATCATACGCCGTGTCATTTGGCGGCTCTTCAAATCGGCAAACCGGCTGTGCAGCTTATGCGGCAAATTCCCGGTATAAAAATTAATGAAATAAACCGCGGCTGCTGCGGTTGTGCCGGAACTTACGGCTTCAAAAAGGGCGATAAGGGATTTAATCAATCAATGAAAATCGGCGCCGGACTTTTTGAAGAATTGTCTCTGCCGGAAATAGAGTTTGGTTTAAGCGAATGCAGCACCTGCCGGATGCAAATGGAACAGGGTAGTCAAAAAAGGACGCTTCATCCGTTAACAGTTTTGGCTTATTCTTACGGTTTGATTGAGGATATTTAGATGTTGTGTTAGCTGTCAGCGGTCGGCATTCAGCGATCAGCTTTAATTATGTGTTGCCTGGCGTTTAGCAACTTAGTCACTTATGAGTTGATTGGTGAAAAATTGATAAGAAAATTATTAACTGATTCTGCAATCCCTTTTGTACCATGGCAT
>JAUXGF010000383.1 GCA_030622395.1 Calditrichaceae bacterium | reverse complement strand
TAAGTCCCATCCTTACTAAGGAGGGGATTTAGGGGTGGTTACTCAACCAATCCATCCTTTGGGATAAATGGGATTGTAATATGTCCATTATACAGTAAATAAAATTAGAAGTTTTAACTGAAAAGTATTAAATTGGATTCTTTTAATTAAAAATAAAAGGACGCTGATATGAAAGTGATTGAACATCTTAAAAAAGCAACACAGCCATTGATCAGTTTTGAAATAATTCCTCCCAAACGCGGCGGCGATATAAAAAGCCTTCTCAAAGTGGTTGATGATATAGCTAAATTCAACCCGCCTTTTATCGATATTACCAGTCATGCGGCGGAAGTGATTTATGAAGAAACTCCAAAGGGCATACAACGCAAAGTCAAAAGAAAACGTCCCGGCACTCTCGGAATATGCGCGCTTATTCAAAATAAATACAACATCGACGCTGTGCCGCATATCCTTTGCCAGGGATTTACCCGCGAGGAAACTGAAGACTTTTTAATCGAGCTGCGCTATCTTGAAATTAAAAACATTTTAGCCGTGCGAGGCGATGAAAGCGGATATAAAAAGCCGTTGATACACGGACGCAGCGCAAATAATTATGCCGCCAATCTTGTCGCTCAAATAAAAAACATGAACAATGGGAAATATTTGGAAGATAATTTATTAGACGCTAAACCATCCAACTTCTGTATCGGCGTGGGAGGTTATCCGGAAAAGCATATTGACGCGCCGAACATGGAACTCGATATTCGTTATTTAAAAGAAAAAGTCGACGCCGGCGCAGATTATATCGTAACTCAAATGTTATTCAATAATAAAGTATATTTTGATTTTGTAGATAAATGCCGCGAAGCGGGAATAAAAACGCCGATAATCCCCGGTTTAAAAATTATCACCTCAAAAAGGCAGATGCAGTCTATCCCGCGCAATTTTAATATTGATTTACCAGCGGAGTTCACAAACGAAATAATGGAAGCAAAATCGGAGAATATTTTAGAAGTAGGAGTGAACTGGAGTTTAAAACAAGTAACAGAATTATTTGACAAGAAAGCGCCGGCAATACACTTTTATATCATGCAGGATTCCAAACCGATTAATATGCTGATGCATAAATTGGGAATGTAGAGATAGTAAGGAAGCTGTCAGCTATCAGCGGTCAGCGGTCAGCTCGCCCAAACAGGATAATAAAATTAATAACACACCTCTGCTTGCATCCCGATACTTCGGGGCAACCCATCTTCCCGATAAATCGGGATTTCCGCTTCGCTCCAACAAGAGGGGAATTGTTAAATCAATATAAAAAGGAAAAGACATGAAGTTTGAACATCCTATTCCAAATCTTTTGGACATTAAAACGCATTATATTAAATCGGAAAACATTTTTAGCAAAGGTCAAAAACTGGTTGATAATGAAATGTGCACTTTAACCAGCCATGACGGGAACAAATTCAATTTTATCATTGAAGACCGGTTTGAAGATTTTAAGGTTGAAATTACTCGGAGCGGCGAAAAGTTTTCTTCCGACTGCAACTGCGGTTCGTATATGGAATTCTGCCCCCATGCCGCCGCAGCCCTGATAACGCTTCGCTACGAATACGAGAATGAAAGAGATTCAACTTCCGTAAGCAAATCATATAAAAAAGATGAGATGATTAACCGGGTGCTAAAAGAAAGACAGGACCGCGCGGAAAAAGAAGAATTTAAAATTGAATTTGGCGATAATATTTACGGCTTCCACAAAATCAAAACAGCTTCCGGCAGGATTTATGAAATAACAATCAGGGATTTTAAAACCGATAACGGCTACTGCTCCTGTCCTGATTTTAAAACGAATAAATTAGGCACATGCAAACATTTGATTTTTGCCAAAAATAAAATACGAGAAAAATATTCCATATCTCAATTCACAGAAACCCAGCATTATCCGTTCATAGAAATTTACTGCGATCCGCATTATGATTATCATATCGCTTATTATTATCAACGAGAATTGCCTGAAGAAATTGATCAACTATTAAAAAAGTATTTTCAAGACGATCAACACATATTGCCGGATGATTATTCAAGATTTTTAAATTTCTTAAACGAAGCGCAGGAATATAAATCAATCCTTATTAGACCGGAAGTCACCGAAAAAATTGATAAATATTTTGAAAAGCAATTATTAACAAACCTTAGTAAAGATACAGCCATAGATTTTTCAAAGATAAAAATTAAATTATTCGATTATCAAAAAGAAGGCGTGTTATTTTCCGTATTCAAATCGGGCAGTATCATCGCCGACGAGATGGGTTTGGGAAAAACGCTTCAGGCTGTTACAACGGCTATTTTAAAAAAAGATGTTTTTGATATAAAACGCACATTAGTAATCTGCCCGGCGTCGCTTAAATATCAATGGAAAAAAGAAATCGAGCGCTTTACAGATGAAGAAGCGGTGATAGTTGAAGGAACTCGTAAACAGCGGCAGTTAATATATCGCAAATCCGACGCCTTTTTTTTAATAGCAAATTATGAAGCGGTAATGCGCGATATAACGGCAATCTGGAAATCTCCGCCGGATATGATGATACTTGACGAAGCGCAAAGGATAAAAAATTATGACACCAAAACATCGTATGCGGTCAAATCCATTCCCAAAAAACACGCCTTAGTTATTACCGGAACGCCTCTTGAAAACCGGTTGCTGGATTTATACTCCATAATGAATTTTATTGATCCGGAAATTCTGGCGCCGCAATGGGAATTTTCTATGAATCACTGCTATTTCGATAAATCTGCAAAGAACCGCATTACCGGTTATTTTAATTTACAGGAGCTTAAAAGAAAATTAAGCGGCGTTATTATCAGGCGGGAAAAGGAAGACGTATTAAAAGAACTGCCGGCGGTGCAGGAAGTTACCGTGCCTGTTGTACTGCATGACGCCCAGGCGGAAATCCATGCCGGTTTTGCAAGATCGCTGGCGCCTATTATAGCTAAAAAACATAAAACTATTTACGATATGCAACGCATACAGCAAATATTAATGAGCATGCGCATGGTTTGCGATTCTACTTATTTAGTGGATAAAGAAACAAACTTCTCGCCGAAATTGGACGAACTGCAGGAAATACTACTGGAAAAATTAGACATAGTCAACAAAGGGAAAAAAGTGATTATCTTCTCTGAGTGGAAAACAATGCTGCATATAATCAGCAAAATGCTGACTTCCAATCATATAAATCACGCTGTGCTGACCGGCGACGTCCCCGTAAAAAAGCGCGGGCATTTGATTGATGAATTTGCCAAGAATCCCGACTGCCTCGTTTTTCTTTCAACGGAAGCCGGGGGAACAGGCTTAAACCTGCAATTCGCCGATACGGTAATCAATTTTGATCTGCCCTGGAATCCGGCTAAAAAGAACCAGCGCATAGGACGCATCAACCGCATCGGACAGGAAAGCACATCCATAACCGCCATCAATTTAGTTGCTGTTGAGAGTATCGAAGCGCGCATAGCCGACGGCATCGTTTTAAAAGAAGCCCTGTTTGACGCGGCTCTTAAAGAAAAGGATCTGACGGACGAGGTCGATTTCTCGGCAAAGGGACGTTCCACTTTTATTGATCAGGTTCAAAAATTAATACAACCGCTGCAAATTTTATCCGAAGC
>JAUXGF010000121.1 GCA_030622395.1 Calditrichaceae bacterium | reverse complement strand
GTCTATATTTATATATTTTAGTTTAACACAAATAAACCCATTCTTCCGAAAATTAAAACCATTGCTTCACTTTTCCTCTTCGATTCGACTGCTAACTGCTCTTACCGCTTTTTATATCCAGGTCTGATGCAAAATTTCACTCAAACCAATGTGTTACTTATTCCACCTTTTAATCACCGTCATCAATGTTTCAAATAATATTTTACGATATCCTTTAAAACTGACAAACTCACTATAGACGCCCGAATATCCTTTTGCGGTATTTGATAGTGATGAAAGCGCGGATTTATAACTACCGTGTCCGTTATTTCCTTTAGCAATTAAATTGGAATGCCGGCTTAACTGCCAAAACCCGGCAAGGCTAAGACGTCCATCAAACCTTAAATGCCCGGCTTCACTCTTATCAACTTTTGCGCTTTCCTGAAAAGAGCTTGTTTTATGAGCCGCTAAAACACACATACCTACTAAGCTTATATCCCCTTTTATTACATTAATAAACAAAGGTAGTTTATCAAGACCGGATTTCCTTAAGAATTTACCAACGGACGTAACTTCCGTTTTTCTATCGCTTTTATAAAAGAGGCTGCTATCAAAACTGTTATTTTCCTGATATTCATTTATATCCTGCTCGTCGTTCATATTTACAGTCCGGAAAAAGTAAAACTTAGGCGGTTCATCATTTATCTCTTGATAATGAGGGTCATCTTTTGACAGGGTTTGACGTCTTTTTGACTGTTTACCGGCAAAAAAAACAGGGCCTTTTGAATTCAATTTTATTAATATTAAAATAAACAAAAAAAGCGGAGATGAGCAGAGAAGAATAAATAGAGAAACTATTCGATCAAAAGAATTAATAAGGAATTTATTAAACCGCATTTTAAAGGGCTCTTTTTGCGATTTGCCAATGATAAAATTTTCTTCTACAAAAACATTAAATAATTCCGGCGCTGTAATATGACAGCCTTCTGCTGCAACCGATTCCTTTAACTCTACATATTTACCTATATAAGTTCCATCAAAAATAATGCTTCTGTCAATTACAGCTCCTTTGTCAATTTTAACATTATTTCCAATTATGACCGGTCCATTGAGAGTTACGTTTTTGTTTATGACTGTATTTTTACCGATCAGAACCGGATCCTCTACAAGATTATTTATATCTGTTTTTATATTACATTTTTTACCAACTTTAACGCGGGGTTTAATCTCGATCCCCGGTATATCAATTTCATTGATTTTTTGATTAAGCGCTTTTTGATTCAATCTTAAATAGTATTTAAATTCTCTTAGTGGATCCCATACGGCAGTTGATTTATAGCTAAAAATATTTGCGCCGTCTTCTACTAATTCCGGAATCAAATCATCCTCAAAAGAATTGATATTGCTATATTGTAAATATTCTAATAATTCAGGTTTAATGCAATATAATCCTGTGTTAACCTTAACTCTCTTATTCGCCTCTGTTTTCCATATTTTTGTTATTGAATTAACCAGACCATGTTCATTGCTTACAACGCTTTGCATGCCCTGTATGGCGGGAAAATCAACGACGACTAAAGAGAATAAAGCATTTGTATCATAAAATTGTCTTATAAAGTCAGATAAATCTATGTTATTAAAACAGCGGCCGTCATAAAAAACGAAAGGGCTGTCTAAAACTCCTTGCATATTTTCCAAACTTCTGAAATTGCCATTCAATTTCTTTTCTAAAAAATAGGATATATTAACGCCATACTTTCTGCCGTTATGGAAATAGTCCTCAACCTGCTCCGGCTGCCGGTGTAGAATTATTCCGATTTCCGTGATATTTGTCTTTTTAAATTGATCAATCTGATAGAGCATCATCGGACGGTTTAAAATGGGGATCATCGGTTTAATTGTAAGCCTGGTTAAAGGCGAAAGTGAATCATCTATACCCGGCGAATATATTACAGCTTTCATTTTTGCGGCTCAAATGTTTTAGTTATTTCTAATCTGTTGCCCTTGCCTTCTTTATAGATAAATCGTACACGGTCCACCAGCTTGATAATTAATGACAGCCCCATTCCCCCATCTTTTACATTCTTAAGCATCTCTTTAGCGCTCATTTCATCCATATCGTATTCTCTAAAACTCAAATTTACTGTATTGTTGTCTTCAATATGGGCAACGACTTCACCGTCAATAGTTTTTTGAAATGTGAACGAATTGCTTTTTAATTCATCCGGATAAGGCGGAAAGTGTCCCTGAACCTGAATACCCCTTCCTTGATCATGAAAATCAATAACTAATTTAGGCTTTTCAATTTCAAACAATATTTCAACATTCTCATCCAGGTTTTCTTTTGAATGCCGTATTACATTAACAAAAGCTTCATTTAAAATGGATCGCAGCTTATTTGACATATCAACGCGGTTTTGTACATTGAAATGTGGCATAATAACATCTACAAAATTTTCTATTGTAGCTGTAAACTTTAAATCGGGCGGAACGGACAATTTTATTTTATTTGTCTTCATTATTTTAAAAACTGCTCAGAGCGTCTTCCACCGTATCAAATATATCAAAAATTCGATACAGCCTGGTTAATTCAAACATAGCGCGCACAGGCGGCTGCAAACCTACTAATTTTAAATCGCCGTTTTTCATTGTCGCTTTTTTTAATCCGGCGACAAGCGCGCCAAGAAATGAACTGTCAACAAATTCTGCTTTACTTAAATCAACAACAACATTATTTGTACTATCCTCGATCTTTTTTATAAGATCATCTTTTAAAGAACTGGAAAATTCAACCGTTGCCCGTTTTTCCTTAACTTCAACTACTAAAATATCATTTTCTACATTGAATGAATAACTCATAATTCTCTCCTAAATATTTATTTTTTAGTATAATAGTAATCTTTATTATCATTAATTTCCAGTAATCGGATTATTTTAATAAATGTTTATGTAAATTATAATAATTTTTAGTATTTGCAATTTTAATTACAGATTAAATCATAATCCGATCAATTTAAATTTATAATCCCTTCCCAAAAAACATGAGCGTTTTTGTATTTTTTACTGACAACTGGGGAGTGGTTTTCTTTATTGATAATTTTTTATACAAGTAATGTCATCTATGTCAAGGTGAAGAAAAATAACAATGTATATAGATAATCCCGTATTAAGTTAATATTTATTTACAATTTAGGATATTAAACATAAGTGATTTTTTAATCACTACTTCCCTTTTTGATAAATAAAGTCACCCATTTAAATCAGCCCTATTACATCAAACATTTTTTTATACTTGACTGGTTTGGAATGTTTATTTACTTTCCGTTTTATTAAAAATTAATTGAACAATATTTTATTAATTTAAGGAGATAAAAGCATGAGTATACGTGTTGCCATCAATGGTTTTGGAAGAATTGGAAGGCTTGTTTTTAAAGCGGGTCAGAAAGATCCCGAAATCGAAATTGTAGCCATAAATGATCTTACAGACGCTAAGACGCTGGCTCATCTGTTAAAGTATGATTCTGTACATGGACGCTATCCGGCGCCTGTAAAATTTGAAGGAGAATATCTATTTGCCGGGGATGACAAAGTAAAAGTATTAGCTGAGAGAGATCCTTCACAATTGCCATGGAAAGAATTAGGAGTGGATGTTGTTGTAGAATCAACAGGCGTTTTTCGTAAGCGTTCTCAAATTGAAAATCATTTAAAGGGCGGCGCAAAAAAAGTTGTGTTAACCGTTCCGGCAAAAGATGAGATTGATAATACGATTGTTATGGGAGTGAATGACAATACATTGAAATCTGAAGACAAAATTGTATCGAACGCTTCATGTACGACTAACTGTTTAGCGCCGGTTGCCAAAGTATTGCATGAGAAATTCGGTATCAAAAGAGGATTAATGACCACTATTCATTCTTACACTAACGATCAACATATTTTAGATTTACCTCACAGCGACCTGCGCCGCGCCAGAGCCGCCGCCGTAAGTATGATTCCAACCACAACAGGCGCCGCCCGCGCAGTTGGTATAGTTATTCCCGAATTAAACGGTAAGCTTGACGGTATGGCAATACGTGTACCGACCATCGATGGTTCACTCGTAGACCTTGTGGCTGAATTGAATACAACAGTTACGGTTGAACAAATCAATACGGCAATGAAGGAAGCGGCTGAGGGAACGCTGAAAGGTATTTTAGAATATTGTGAAGATCCAATCGTATCTGTAGATGTTATAGGCAATCCGCATGCAAGCATTTTTGATAGTTTGTCTACTACGGTTCTGGATGGCAATTTTATTAAAGTGCTTTCTTGGTATGATAACGAATGGGGTTACTCCTGCAAGACGCTTGAGCTGCTTAAAAAAATGGCGAAAATGTAATTGAAGAAATGGAGTGGTTAAGAATTGAATTAATGAATTATTGAATTGATGAATTGATGTTTTACTATCTATATTAACCATCACTCCAATTCTTCATAATTTCATTCTTCCAATATTCCATCACTCCATTACTCCACTACTCCATCCCGACCATTCTTCACATAATTATTACAAAAAATGAAACGTATGCGGAGAGCAAAAAATGGCTAAATTAATGATTGATCAACTTGATCTAAAAAACAAAAAGGTATTAATCCGTTGTGATTTTAATGTTCCTTTGAATAAAGATTTACAAATTACAGACGACCGCCGTATTACCGCTTCTTTGCCAACCATAAAAAAGACGCTTAAAGAAGGAGGAAGCGTTATTTTGTGCAGCCATCTCGGCAGACCTAAAGGACAGGTGAAAAATGAAATGAGCCTGCGCCCGGTCGCTAATCGCCTAAGAGAATTACTCGGCAAAAAAATCATTATGGCTAATGATTGCATCGGGGAAGAAGTTAATAATTTAAAGAAAAATCTTAAAAGCGGTGAAGTGTTATTACTGGAAAATCTGCGCTTTCATAAAGAAGAAACCGATAATGACCCCGGATTTGCCCGTCAGCTATCAAACGGCGTAGATGTTTATATTAACGACGCTTTCGGAACAGCCCACCGCGCCCATGCATCTACCGAAGGCGTAACCAATTATTTTAAACAGTCAGCCGCGGGCTATTTAATTGAGAAGGAATTGAAGTATCTTGGACAGGCTGTCGAAAATCCGGCGCGACCAATGATTGCCATATTGGGCGGCGCAAAAATTTCCGGTAAAATTGATGTGATTAAAAACTTGTTTGATAAAGTCGACGCGCTGATTATCGGCGGCGGGATGACTTTTACTTTTTTTAAGGCGCAAGGTTTAGAAATTGGTAAATCATTGGTTGAAGATGATAAACTAGGTTTAGCTAAAGAAATTTTGGACGAAGCTCAAAAACGAAATATAAAATTAATGCTGCCTGTAGATGTTAAAATTGCGGATCAATTTGATAATAACGCTAAAACAGATACGGTTGCCGTGGAAAATATACCGGCTGATTATATGGGGTTGGATATTGGAGCGCAAACGATAGACCTTTTTTCTAAAGAAATCAAAAAAGCAAAAACCATTATTTGGAACGGACCGATGGGCGTATTTGAAATGTCCAATTTTGCAGAAGGCACAAAGATGGTTGCTAAAGCGATTGCCCAAACTACGACAGACGGCGCAGTAAGCATAGTAGGCGGAGGTGATTCGGCGGCGGCTGTAAGCCAGTTTGGAATGGATCAGTTGTTTAGCCATATTTCCACCGGCGGCGGCGCTTCACTCGAGTTTTTGGAAGGCAAAACGCTTCCCGGCATTGCCGCCCTAAGCGAAGTTTAAACTAATATAATGGAGATAAAATGAAACGTAAAAAAGTAATAGCCGGAAATTGGAAAATGTTCAAAACAAATTCCGAAGCCCTTCAGTTAGCTAACCAAATCCGGATAAAGACAACTGATATAAAAGCTACTCAGATAATTGTCTGCCCTCCTTTTACGGCGCTGGCTAATGTTAATGAAGTAATTAAAGAGAGCTCCATAGCTTTAGGTGCGCAAAATATCTATTGGGAAAAAGAAGGCGCGTTTACCGGTGAAATCAGTCCCGGTATGATTAAAAGCGCCGGCGCCACTTATGTGATTATCGGTCATTCGGAACGCCGCCAATATTTTGGCGAGACTGACGAAACAGTTAATAAAAAAATTAAAGCCGCGCTTGAAAACAGCTTAAAAACCATTGTTTGCGTGGGTGAATTACTTGAGCAGCGCGAAGCAAATATTACAAGAGAGGTAGTAACCAAACAGATTAAAGGCGCTTTCGCCGGTTTAAACGGCGCAGATATGCAGCATGTTATTATTGCTTATGAACCTGTTTGGGCAATCGGTACAGGCAAAACAGCCACACCCGAGCAGGCGCAGGAAGTACATGCGGAAATCCGCAGAGTTATTAATGAATTGTTTGATAAGACTGTCGCTGATAATTTAACTATTCAATATGGCGGAAGCGTAAAGCCGGAAAATGCGGAAATATTGCTAAAACAAGTAGATATTGACGGTGCGCTAATCGGAGGCGCTTGTTTAAAAGCAGATTCATTCTCAGCTATCATTCATACAATGGAAAACTTAAGCAACGAGTGAAAATTTGGAGCGAATTGACTGTGTCAATTCAGCATCGACACAGTCGATGCAGTCCAAAAACGCAGTTTCTCCCATTTCACTGCATTACCAAAACTGAAATAAAAACTTGATAGTGGGATTCATTATATTTAAATTATAAGATTCTAAAATTAACAAGGAGAGATTTTAAAAATATGTACACATTTTTAGTAGTTTTATTTGTTGTATTAAGTGTTACAATGGTTATTGTAATTTTAATGCAAGCAGGTAAGGGACAGGGATTAGCAGGCGCGATTGGAGGCGGAGCAGGCGGCAGTTCCGTTTTCGGCGGACGCGGCGCAGCGGATTTTTTAGGCAAAGCAACTAGCTGGATTGCAGCTTTATATATGATTCTGGCGCTAACCATAGGTTATATGTATAAATCTGAAGCTGAAGAATCACAGCAAAGTTTGATTCAAAAGCGTGTAGAAGAACAGCAAGCAATACCGACTCCAAATATTCCTGTAGCGCCGATTGAGGAAAGCGGACAGGAAGAAAGCGGTCAAGAATAAACTGGCAAGATTCTGCTGGAGTGGTGGAATTTGGTAGACACGCTATCTTGAGGGGGTAGTGGGTGAGATGCCTGTGCGGGTTCAAGTCCCGCCTCCAGCACTATTAATTTAAAGCATCTTGAAAAATCGAGATGCTTTTTTTATGGTTAAAATCAAATGATTTTAGAATATCTTCAAAAAATTGATACAGCCCTTTTTTACTTTATAAACGTTCAATTAGCAAATCCGCTTTTTGATGTTGTTATGCCTTTTATTACTAATAAATATACATGGTTTCCAATATGGGCTGTACTTATTATCGGTCTGCTGTGGAAGGGCGGTAAAAGAGGACGATGGGCAGTTTTTATCGCCGTCTTATCTGTAGCTTTAGCTGATCAGTTGGTGAATTTTGTTTTTAAACCATATTTCCATAGAATCAGACCCTGCAATATGGTTGAAGGAGTGCATTTGCTGCTTAACAAAAAAACATCCTATTCAATGCCCTCTTCTCACGCCGCTAACTTTTTCGCTGTGGCTGTGGTTTTTTCATATTTTTATCGCAAATATCAAATCTATTTTTGGTTTATTGCTTTTTTAGTTGCCTACTCGCGCGTTGCCGTTGGCGTGCATTATCCTTTTGATATTCTTGCCGGCACA
This sequence comes from Calditrichaceae bacterium, assembly GCA_030622395.1. Classification (GTDB taxonomy): domain Bacteria; phylum Calditrichota; class Calditrichia; order Calditrichales; family Calditrichaceae; genus JAUXGF01. The sequence continues at coordinate 203 of JAUXGF010000121.1, read as the reverse complement.
ATATGCGGAATTGTTTTTGGGTTATTCTGGATTATTGCTTTTAAGCAAATTTTAAAAATAAAGGATTGGACGCTGCCTGCAAGATGATTGAATCTATTGAAATAAATTGTAAAATCTTGGTGAAGGGTTGAAATATTAACACCCACCCCTAACCCCTGCCAAGAGGGGCATTGCTTAATTCCCCTCTTGGGAGGGGTTAGGGG
>JAUXGF010000063.1 GCA_030622395.1 Calditrichaceae bacterium | reverse complement strand
TAGGAAAAGTAACCCCTAAAGGTGAAACAGACCCGACTCCCGAAGAGAAATTATTAAAGGCAATATTCGGTACAAAAGCCGGTGATGTTAAAGACGCATCGTTAAAAGCCCCGCCCGGAATGAAGGGAGTTGTTGTCGCTACTCGTTTATTCTCTCGCAAAAAGAAAGATGCGTTTTCCAAAAAAGATGAAAAGAAATTACTGGAAAAACTGGAACTGGAAGCAGAGCGTCTCCGCAAAACGGCTGTTATAAAACTGGCGGATAATTTATCAACCCATTTCAATAAAATGAAAACCGTGGGTATCCGGTATGTAGACGGCAAATCGGCGGTTAGCGCAAATACGGTTATTAAAGAAAAATATTTTTCTAAGGTGGATGTTAAAAATTTAGATATTAATTCTACCTGGTTTGAAGAAGATCCTAAAAATACATTTGTTCGTCAACTCTATTCCGATTATCGCAGAATTCTTTTAGATATAGAAAATGATTTAAAACGTGAAAAACACAAAATAATGGTAGGCGATGAATTACCTCCCGGTATAGTTCAATTAGCCAAAGTTTATATTGCTGAGAAAAGAAAATTGTCCGTCGGTGATAAAATGGCGGGAAGGCATGGAAATAAAGGCGTGGTTTCTAAAATTGTCACTACGGAAGATATGCCGTTTTTAGAAGACGGAACCCCGATTGATATCATATTAAATCCATTAGGCGTGCCTTCTCGTATGAATTTGGGGCAGATTTTCGAGACAACTCTTGGTTGGGCAGGTTATAAATTAAATAAAAATTATGCAACGCCCGTGTTTGACGGAGCAACTTATGAAGACATTATCAATGAATTAAAAAAGGCGGAATTGCCGGTTTCAGGAAAAAATTATTTATATGATGGCAGAACAGGCGAGCGTTTCAATCAGGAGGTGACAATCGGATATATTTATGTGCTTAAATTGGCCCACTTGGTTGATGACAAAATACATGCCCGGTCGATTGGACCGTATTCACTTATTACTCAGCAGCCATTAGGCGGAAAAGCCCAGTTTGGCGGACAAAGGTTTGGTGAGATGGAAGTTTGGGCTCTTGAAGCCTATGGAGCCGCTTACACATTACAAGAAATACTAACAGTTAAAAGCGATGATGTAACGGGACGCTCAAAGACTTATGAAGCAATTGTAAAGGGCGAAAACCTGCCTAATGCAGGCACCCCGGAATCCTTTAACGTTCTGGTAAGAGAATTGCAAGGACTTGGTTTAAAAGTAAAATTGGGATAGGCGATCTTACCGTGTTTAAACCCGATAGGTATTTTAAAAATTAGGAGTTGATATTTTGAATATCAAAAGAGGACCTAACAAGTTCGATAGAATAATAATTGGTTTAGCTTCACCAAACGATATTTTAGAACAGTCACATGGGGAAGTAACAAAACCGGAAACAATAAATTACAGGTCTTTTAAACCGGAAAAAGACGGTCTGTTTTGTGAAAAAATATTTGGACCTGTAAAAGACTGGGAATGCCATTGCGGAAAATATAAGCGTATACGATATAAGGGAATAATTTGCGACCGTTGCGGCGTTGAGGTAACCCAAAAGAAAGTCCGTCGTGAAAGAATGGGGCATATCAGCCTGGCGGTGCCTGTTGTTCATATATGGTTTTTCAGATCTTTGCCTTCAAAGATTGGTTATTTGTTGAGTATGTCGCCAAAGGATCTTGAGAAAATTATTTATTATGAAAATTATGTAGTGATTAACCCTGGCAAAAGCAGTCTGAAATTTAAGCAGCTAATCAATGAAGAAGAGTTCTTTAAACAAGTAGACGAGCACGGCGAACTTAACGAAGAGTTGGCTGATGATGATCCGAATAAATTTTTAGCAAAAATAGGCGGCGAAGCTGTTCATTATCTTTTAAAGATGCTTAATATCGAAGATTTAGCTATAAGTTTGAGAAAAGTTGTTAAATCAGAAACCTCTGCGCAGAAAAAGCTTGACGCTCTTAAGAGATTGAAGGTTGTTGAAGCTTTACGCGTAAAAGAAGAAAATACCGAATATCGAAATAAACCGGAATGGATGATATTGGATGTTATTCCGGTTATTCCGCCGGAGCTAAGACCTTTAGTTCCATTAGAAGGCGGCAGATTTGCAACAAGCGATTTGAATGATTTATACCGCCGTGTAATTATCCGCAATAACAGGCTGAAAAAATTATTAGAAATTAAGGCTCCCGAGGTCATTTTACGTAATGAAAAACGTATGCTTCAAGAAGCGGTAGACTCTCTTTTTGATAACTCTAAACGATCGGCGGCTATGCGTTCCGACGGAGACCGCCCATTAAAATCACTTTCGGATATGTTAAAGGGCAAGCAGGGACGTTTTCGCCAAAATTTACTCGGCAAGCGCGTGGACTATTCCGGACGTTCTGTTATTGTTGTCGGTCCTGAATTAAACTTGCACGAGTGCGGATTGCCAAAAGACATGGCTATTGAATTGTTTAAACCGTTTATTATCCGCAAACTTGTTGAACGAAGATTTGTAAAAACAGTAAAGAGCGCTAAAAAACTGGTTGAACGCCGCGGTTCGGAAGTATGGGATATTTTAGAGGAAATTATTGAAGATCATCCTGTATTATTAAACAGGGCGCCGACTCTTCATAGATTAGGTATTCAGGCTTTTCAGCCGGTGCTGATCGAAGGAAAGGCTATTCGGATTCACCCGCTTGTATGCGCTGCATTTAACGCCGACTTCGATGGCGATCAGATGGCTGTACATATACCATTGTCTTATGAAGCGCAGATTGAAACAAAACTGCTTATGCTTTCCAGTCATAATATTCTTTCGCCTTCAAGCGGAAAACCTATTGCCGTACCAAGTCAGGATATTGTTCTTGGATGTTATTATCTAACAAAAATGAGACCTAATGAAAAGGGTGAAGGAATGCTTTTTTCTTCGCCTGTTGAAGTTATTGCCGCATATAATAATGAAAAGGTAAATCTTCATGCTAAAATTAAAATCCGGATAAACGGCGAATTGATTGAGACTACAACAGGAAGAGTAATATTTAATGAGATTGTACCTGATGAAATTGATTTTGTTAATGAGCTTTTATCTAAAAAAACTATAACTGATATTACATCAAAATGTTATCGTTTATGCGGGAATAAAAAAACTGCAAAATTTCTTGACGAGATGAAAACCCTTGGTTTTGATTATTCCATGAAATCCGGCGTTTCGGTGGGACTTACCGATATTGTCGTTCCTGAAGAAAAGGATATTTTAGTTTCAATGGCGCAAGAGGAAGTTAATGAAATACAGGAACAATATGAACGCGGTATTATTACCGACGGTGAACGTTATAATAAGATCATAGATATTTGGACACGGGTAACCGCCAGCGTGGCTGAAACCATGTTTGGCAAATTGAGTAAAAATAACGATGGTTTTAACCCGCTTTTTATGATGTCTGATTCAGGCGCGCGGGGTAGTAAAGAACAGATCAGGCAGCTTGCCGGTATGCGTGGATTGATGGCAAAACCGCAAAAATCACTTACCGGACAAACAGGCGAAATTATAGAGAATCCAATTACAGCCAACTTTTTAGAGGGACTGTCTGTAATAGAGTATTTTATATCAACACACGGGGCGCGTAAAGGTTTGGCTGATACGGCATTGAAAACAGCGGATGCCGGCTATTTAACAAGACGTTTGGTGGATGTGGCTCAAGATGTTATAGTAGCTGAACATGATTGTGGCACTATCCTTGGCTTAGACATTACCGACTTAAAAGAAGGTGAAGATATAATTGAACCGCTTGCCGATCGTGTTTTAGGCAGAGTGTTGGCAGCGGATATTTTAGATCCTGTTACAAATAAAGTTATCGCTCAGCGCGGAGAAATAATTAATGAAAAGATAGCTGATCAGATTACTGATTCTTCAATTGAAGTTGTGCGTGTGCGGACAGAATTAACCTGTGAAGCAAGGCGGGGAATATGTTCTCTTTGTTACGGCAGGAATTTAGCCACAGGCAATTTGGTTGGACCCGGCGAAGCCGTGGGTGTGGTGGCAGCGCAGAGTATCGGCGAACCCGGAACCCAGTTAACGCTGCGTACTTTTCATATTGGCGGTACGGCAGGGCATATTATTACAGAATCGCAGATTACCGCTAAAGCTGCCGGAAAAGTTAAAATTGTAAATATTAAAACAGTTAATAACATTAATGATGAAGCAATAGTAATTGGACGTAACGGCAAAATAGAACTCTTAGACCAGAATAATCGCACTATTTCGAATTACAATGTACCTTATGGCGCAACCGTGCTGGTTAAAGAAGGCGATAAAATTGAACGGGATGAAGTCTTATTTAATTGGGACCCATATTCATCCGTAATCGTAGCTGATAAATCCGGTGTGATTGAATATAAAGATATTATTGAAAATACAACCTATCGTGAAGAATTGGACGAACAGACCGGACGCAAGCAGCGTGTTGTTATTGAATCCAAAAATAAAAATCTAAATCCTCATATCTATATTAATGATAAAAAAGACGAACGTTTAGCTCAATATATTATCCCCGTTAAATCATTTTTGCAAGTTAACAATGGGGACAAAATAAACGCCGGCGATTTTTTAGTTAAAATACCTCGTGAAATTGGTAAAACGCGCGACATTACGGGCGGTTTGCCTCGTGTAGCCGAGTTGTTTGAAGCCCGCCAGCCAAAGATAAAAGCAATTGTAAGTGAAATTGACGGGTATGTAAAATTCGGCTCGCTTAAACGCGGCGTGCGTGAATTAATTATCGAATCTGAACTTGAGACAAAAAAATACCAAATCCCTCACGGCATGCATATCCTTGTCCATGAAAACGATTTTGTTGAAGCGGGCGAGCGTTTAACGGACGGCTCAATCTCTCCGAATGATATTTTAAGAATTAAAGGACCCGGCAAGGTTCAGGAATATCTTGTAAATGAAATACAAGAAGTTTATCGTTTGCAGGGCGTAAAAATTAATGATAAACATATCGGCGTAATAGTAAGACAAATGCTGAAAAAAGTCCGCGTTGATGATTCCGGCGATACCAACTTTTTACAAGGGGATCAAGTTCAAAAACCAGATTTCTTCGAGGAGAATGCCAAAGTTGCTAATAAGGTTGTAATATCTGATCCGGGCGATTCTTTATTCCGTGAGGGGGCTATTACCGATAAGAAGAGCGTCGATACCGTAAATAAAGAACTTAAAACGTCAAAAAAGAAGCCGGTTAAATTTAAAAAGGCGAAGCCAGCCACATTTATCCCAATGCTTCTTGGAATTACTCAGGCTGCGTTAACAACAAAAAGCTTTATTTCAGCCGCGTCTTTTCAGGAAACGACACAAGTTTTGACAAATGCAGCCACAGGCGGGAAAGAGGATGATTTAGTCGGATTGAAGGAAAATGTAATCATGGGGCATTTAATACCTGCCGGAACAGGGATGGTAAAATATAATAATTTATGTATGCAGGTAGAAAGTGATATTAATGAAGAAGAGCAGGAAGCAATGGATAGTGAAATGGAATCCTCTGTGGAATTTCAAGAGAATGAAAGAGAATGAAAATAAAGCTTGAATTAAAAAAAATAATGTATTATTTTATAAATCTGTAACTTTTTTGGAGGTAAGGATTTGCCCACGATAAATCAGTTGATTCGTAAAGGAAGAAAGACGGTTGTTAAAAAGAATAAAGCGCCTGCTTTAGGGAGTTGTCCTCAAAAGCGCGGCGTATGTACTCGAGTGTATACTACAACGCCAAAGAAACCGAATTCAGCCTTAAGAAAAGTGGCTCGTGTCCGTTTAACAAACGGAATTGAAGTTACATCATATATTCCCGGAGAAGGCCATAATCTGCAAGAGCACTCTATTGTCTTAATCCGTGGTGGTCGCGTTAAAGATTTACCGGGCGTTCGCTATCATATTGTTAGAGGCACGCTTGATACAAGCGGCGTTGAAGATCGTAAACAAAGTCGTTCAAAATACGGCGTTAAAAAACCTAAAGCTTAATCTAAGGGTATAGTTGGAGAAAATATGCCAAGAAGAAGAAGGGCTCAAAAAAGAACAATTTTGCCTGATCCAAAATATAAAGATGTGATTGTAGCAAAATTTGTTAATAATTTAATGTTAAGCGGTAGTAAAAGTGTGGCGGAGAAAATATTTTATGACGCTATGGATATAATTGAGGAAAGAGCAAAAAAAGATCCTTTAGATATTTTCAAAAAGGCGATGGAAAATACCGCTCCTGTATTAGAGGTAAAATCACGCCGCGTCGGAGGCGCTACATACCAGGTTCCGGTGGAAGTAAGATTAAACCGCAGACAGGCATTAGCTATTCGATGGTTAATCCGTTATTCTCGGATGCGCAGCGAAAAAACAATGGCTGAGCGTTTAGCAAATGAATTTATTGCCGCCTCAAAAAATGAAGGCTCATCAGTTAAAAAACGTGAAGACACCCATAAAATGGCTGAAGCTAATAAGGCGTTTGCTCATTTTAGATGGTAGAGAGATGATTAGTAAAAAATATGACAAAGAAGATAAACAAAAACAATATTAGAAATATAGGTATAATGGCTCATATAGACGCTGGAAAAACAACGACTACCGAACGGATATTATATTACACAGGACGTCTGCATCGTATGGGCGAGGTTCATGACGGCGCCGCAACTATGGATTGGATGGACCAGGAAAAAGAACGGGGTATTACTATCACTTCCGCAGCTACAACAATCCATTGGAAAGATAACATGATTAATATAATTGATACTCCGGGTCATGTTGATTTTACTGTTGAAGTGGAGCGCTCATTAAGAGTTTTAGACGGCGCAGTCGCTCTCTTTTGCGCTGTTGGAGGCGTTGAGCCACAATCGGAAACAGTATGGCGTCAGGCTGATAAGTATAATGTTCCACGAATTGCTTTTGTTAATAAAATGGACCGTATCGGCGCAGATTTCTATAATGTTTTAGATACTATGAAAAATAGATTGGGAGCTAATCCCATCCCATTACAAATCCCGCTCGGAGAAGGCGATCTGTTTACCGGTTTGATCGATCTGGTTGAAATGAAGTCGGTGATTTATAATGAAAGCGCTTTAGGCGCATTATTTGAAGAACATGAAATCCCAAAAGGACTTGTCGACAAAGCTAAGAAATACCGCGATGATATTATTGAAGCTGTTTCAGATTATGATGATGTATTAATGGCTAAATATCTTGAGGGCGAAGAAGTTACTAATGCAGAGTTAAGGTCGCCTATTCGGCAAGCAACATTGGATGGCAAAATTACGCCCGTTTTTTGCGGCTCGGCTTTTAAAAATAAAGGAGTTCAAAGGCTTCTTGACGGTGTGATTGATTATCTGCCCTCTCCCTTAGACAGACCCGTTATAAGCGGGATTGATCCAAAAACAAACGCTGAAATTTCACGCAAGGCTTCAAATGATGAACCTTTTTCGGCTATTGCTTTTAAAATTATGGTTGATCCTTATGTAGGCAGATTAACTTTCTTCCGCGTATATTCCGGTGAAGTAAAAAAAGGTTCTTATATTTTTAACACAGTTAGCGGTAAAAAAGAACGTGTCGGGCGTTTATTGCAAATGCATGCAAATCACCGTGAAGATATTGATATGGTTTCTACCGGAGATATTGCCGCTATAGTCGGTTTAAAAAATACACGTACAGGCGATACATTATGCGACGACAGACGGCGGATTATTTTAGAATCTATAGATTTCCCAAAACCGGTGATATCTGTTGCAGTTGAACCAAAAACTAAATCCGATCAAGAAAAATTAAGCGCCTCGTTAGTAAAATTGAGTGATGAAGACCCTACTTTTCATATAAAAACAGACGAGGAAACAGGGCAGACGATTATTAGTGGAATGGGCGAATTACATTTGGAAATTATTATTGATCGTTTATTAAGAGAATTTAAAGTAGGCGCAAATATTGGTAAACCGCAGGTTGCTTATAAAGAGACTATTACAAAGAGCGTTAAGGCAGAGGGCAAATTTATCCGTCAGTCAGGTGGACGCGGTCAATATGGACATGTTGTAATTGAAGTAGGACCGACAGATGAACAGGGCAAAGGATTTGAGTTTATAGATAATGTTGTTGGCGGTGTAATTCCCCGGGAATATATCAATTCAGTAAAAATCGGTATTGAGAATGCCATGAAAAACGGTCCATTGGCTGGGTATCCAATGGAAGATATAAAAGTAAGATTGTATGACGGGTCATATCATGATGTTGATTCTAATGAAATGGCTTTCAAGATTGCCGGTTCGATGGCTTTACAAAACGGAACAAAAAAAGCGGATCCTGTTTTAATGGAACCGATTTTCAGTATAGAAGTGATTGTCCCTGAAGAGTATTTGGGTGATGTAATTGGTAATTTGAATTCAAGACGAGGTAAGATTTCAGGGATTCTGCCGAGGAAAGACGCACAGGTTGTCAGCGGCGTTGCGCCTCTAAGCGAAATGTTTGGCTATGCAACGGATCTCCGCTCTTTAACACAGGGTAGAGCGATTTATACAATGCAGTTCTCGCATTATGAAAAAGTGCCTCTTTTTATTTCAGATGAAATTGTTGCAAATTCAAGAGGCGCAAGTAAATAAATTATTGGAAATAATCCCTGGAGGAAAAAATGGCAAAGGAAAAATTTGACAGAAGTAAGCCCCATGTAAATATTGGCACCATAGGTCATGTTGATCATGGAAAGACGACCTTAACGGCTGCCATTACACAGGCTTTAGACGACGCTGAGTTTAGGAGTTTTGACAGTATTGACAATGCGCCCGAAGAGCGTGAACGCGGCATAACCATAGCCACGGCACATGTTGAATATTCTACAGATAAGCGTCACTATGCTCATGTTGATTGTCCTGGTCATGCGGATTATGTAAAGAATATGATAACCGGGGCTGCGCAGATGGACGGCGCAGTGTTAGTAGTAAGCGCTGCTGACGGTCCAATGCCACAGACGCGTGAGCATGTTTTATTAGCCAGGCAGGTAAACGTACCTTATATAGTAGTATTTATGAACAAGACAGATCAGGTAGACGATCCCGAGTTAATAGAATTGGTAGAGTTAGAATTGCGCGAGTTATTATCTTCGTATGATTATCCCGGCGATGATCTGCCTATAATCAAGGGCAGCGCATTAAATGCGTTAAACAATCCGGATGATGAAGAGGCAAACAAGTGTATATTTGAATTAATGGAAGCTATTGATGATTATATACCGACTCCTGAGCGGGATATAGACAAGCCTTTTTTGATGCCGATAGAGGATGTATTTTCGATAACGGGTCGCGGCACGGTAGGCACCGGCAGGGTAGAGCGCGGCATAGTTAAGGTAGGCGAAGAGGTAGAGATCATCGGATTAGGCGCGCACCGCAAGACAGTAGTAACCGGAGTGGAGATGTTTCGAAAGTTACTGGATCAGGGTCAGGCTGGCGATAATGTAGGCTTATTGCTTCGCGGCGTAAACAAGGAAGATTTGGAAAGGGGTCAGGTAGTAGCCAAACCCGGTTCAATAACTCCTCACACCAAGTTTAGCGGCGAGGTATATGTATTAACCAAAGAGGAAGGCGGGCGTCACACGCCGTTTTTTGACGGCTACAGGCCGCAGTTTTATTTTCGCACTACCGACGTAACCGGATCGATCAAGCTTCCTGAGGGAGTAGAGATGGTAATGCCCGGCGATAACATTACGGTGAAGGTAGAGTTATTAAAAGAGATAGCCATGGAGAAAGAGCTTCGCTTTGCGATTCGTGAAGGCGGACGTACAGTTGGCGCAGG
>JAUXGF010000082.1 GCA_030622395.1 Calditrichaceae bacterium | reverse complement strand
GAGGAACAGGCATACTTGTATCGGGGAAATACCCGTAATCATTACCAAATCCGGATCCTCTTCTAATACCTCTTCCCCTTCCAATGCCAAAACCTTTATTAAAACCTCTACCGGTTCTTCTTCCATAGCCTATATTAGTAAAACTCTGAATATCGTCGCCGGCACAATATCCCATTTGTCTTCCAGTAAGTGGACCAACGTCTTTAGGTCCTGTTTTGTCTCCTCCCGGCATTTCCGCCTCCTCTCTTATTGTTATTAAGAATACAACATTTGCCATGTCCAAATCCACCTGCAAGGTTTAGCAGGTTTTTGGATTTACATTCCGGACATTCGGTAAATGATGTTTTAATATTTATATTGAACATAGACCCACAATTCATGCAACGAATAATATTATTGCGAAAATGTATATTTCCACCTTCAATTGTGAGCAATTTACCTTGTATAATAAAGTCGGCTATTTTATTTCTTGCTTTTTCAATCAACCTTGTAAAGGTAGAACGAGATATATCCATTTCTTCCGCGGCTTCTATATGTGATAAGCCACAGTAATCAGCCAAACGGAATGCTTCATATTCATCAAGGGAAAGTAATGTTTGATCTAATAATTTACCCACAATACCAACGGGTTTAAATTCCTTAAAAAGTGGTGGATTATGAACTGTTCTATCTTTTTTTGGTCTGGACATATTCTTTGCCTTTGATTTTGTGAAGGTAATTTAATGAGCATATACCCATAAATCAAATTATTTTGTAGTTTAATTTTGACCGTGACTGGAGTTCTACATTTCTCTTGTATCAGAGTTAATCCCGAATATCGGGCTGTTGCAGAATACCGAAAATGTTATTTTCCCACGGGGACGCCTACGGCGCGAGCGGAGTGTCCCGAGAATCGGGATATAACGTCAATAATAACAAAAGATTTCTCGTTAAAATATCCTCGAAATGACAGGAAAAACACCATACTGCAACACCCTGATATTAGAGACGGTCTCTGGTACGTGGTGAAAGTTGTTATAAATTAGTAAATGTAAAAACAAAAGCAATTGGAGAAGTTTGCAACTTACACCCCAGAATATATATATTACAGTTTTGTATTACAGGAACGCCTTTGGTGCATATAAACTATCATTGGCTGTGTCGAACGCAATAAACAATGGAAGTAGCCACAAAGGCTCTAAGCCTCTAAGTATTTAGAAATTAATTGATTCTTCGTGTCTTTGCTTGCATCCCGATTAATCGGGGAGTGGCTTCGTGGCATTCTACTTTTATATAAATATAAACTGACTGTTCAATGAATACTATTATAAAACTTTTTTTGGGAATTTTCATTATATCATGGAGTTCTATCCTTATCCGCTGGCTGGGTGATGTCCATCCGTTGGTTATTTCCTTTTATCGTTTATTCTTCAGCGCTCTCTTCATCTTGCCGTTCATCTTAAAAAAACTGCCGTCTCAGCGTAAAAATGTTACTAAATTTTTTCCTTATATTTTCTTTGCCGGATTGTTTTTAGCTTTACACTTTTATACGTGGATTTCTTCACTTCAAATGACTACTGTCGGTAATTCCATTTTCCTGGAAAGTACGCATCCGCTTTTTGGTTTGTTATTATCAATTATTATTCTTAAAGAAAAAGGTTCAAAATATTTTATACCCGCATTAATATTAGGATTAGCTGGGATGTACCTGACAGTCTGCGGAGATATCCACAATAATCCGCAAGCTCTTTATGGTGATTTATTAGCGGTTTTGGCAGCGTTTTGTTTGGCGGCATATTTATTAATTGCCAGAATATTAAAAGAGGAATTTTTACTTTTACCTTATTTATTTTTCATTTATGGAATGGCTGCAATATTTCTGTTTACAGCTTTGATTATCTATGATTTAGATTATCTGAATCTCTCTTTAAAAAATTGGATTATTTTGATAACGCTGGCGGCAGGACCAAATTTAATAGGGCATTCTATATTAAATTGGGCTTCAAGGAAAATGGAAATCTTTAAAGTTAATATGGCATTATTTGGAGAGTCTATATTAGCCACTTCTTTGGCGGCTATTTTACTTGGCGAAATTCCGAATGTGGAGTTTTATTTTGGAGCATTATTAATTATAGCGGCAATCCTCAGCGTTTTCTTATCAAAAAAATAAATTTAATATGTGACAGGTTTGGGCTGGATGGGACCTTCTGCATTGGCGGTAACAAATTGATTTACTACTTTATTGTCTGTTGCATATAACTCATCTATACTGCCGCTGAAAATTATTTTACCGTTATGCAGCATAACCACACGGTCGGCAACTTTGGCGACACTCTGCATATCGTGCGTAACTACAATTGATGTGACATTTAATTTTTCACTCAACTCGATAATTAATTTATCAATATTGGCTGCCATAATCGGATCAAGCCCTGTAGTGGGTTCGTCATACAAAATATATTTTGGATCCATAATAATTGCCCTTGCCAGCCCGACGCGTTTTTTCATTCCGCCTGAAAGTTCAGCCGGTTTTAAATACTCCACGCCAGGTAAGCCGACCAACTCCAGCTTTTCCGCTACTTTCTCGTTTATTTCTTTTAGAGTCATATCAGTATGCTCTACCAATGGAAGGGCGATATTCTCAACGACAGTCATTGAATCGAAAAGAGCGGCGCTCTGAAAAAGAAACCCAAATTGTTTTCGTAAATGGAATAAATCTTTTTGACCTACCCTTTTTATAGCAATATTATCAACTAAAATGTATCCATTATCAGGCTGCATCAGATTAACAATATGTTTTAACAAAACGCTTTTCCCGCAGCCGCTTCTACCGATAATGACTAATTTTTCGCCGTCATAAATATCTAAATTCACATCCCGCAGAACGGTTTTATTTTCAAAACTTTTTTTTAAATTACGGATAGCAATCATTTTAAAACAATAACACCGATAAAATATAATCATTTAATAAAATTAAAGCGGATGAAAGGACAAAAGCCCGTATTGTGGCTTTACCAACGCCTTCCGCTCCGCCTGTTGTATTAAAGCCGACATAACAGCCGATTATGGCAGTTGTCCCGCCGAAAAAGAAAGCCTTTATCAATCCTGACATAACATTTAAAATTGAAAAAAATTCTTTTACGCTTCCAAAAAATATTTCCGGGGGCAAACCAAGATTGATGTAAGCAACGACATAAGCGCCTAAAACACCTACGAAATCGGCGATTATAGTTAAAATTGGGATCATAAAAAAGCCGCTAAGAATGCGCGGCATGGCTAAATAACGAATGGGATCTATAGCTAATGATTCCAGAGCGTCGATTTGTTCGGTTACTTTCATTGTACCGATTTCAGCGGCAATTGAAGCTCCCACCCTGCCTGCGATAACAAGAGCCGTTAATACAGGCCCCAACTCAATAAAAATTGCCACGCTTGTAGCGGCGCCTAAATAATTGAGAGAAATATATCCTTTTAACTGATATGCTGTTTGAACGGAAGCGACCGCTCCGGCAAATATGCCCACAAAAATAACCAGCGGAATGGAACGCACGCCAATTTCCAGCATTTGATTTAAAACAAGGCTTCGATTATTCCAAATTTTCGATAAGTAACGCGCCGCTTTCCAAACCAATATAAATACAGCGCCTGCCTGCTGAAAAAACAGTATAATGCGTTTGCCTAAATACTCGATAAACTCTACCATTAGTCCTTATCAATTCTTTAAAAATCAATACCCAAAGATAAATAGTGTAAAGGTTTAGCTGAAGATTTTAAATCGTATTTCCAGGCGAGGTCATATTTTAACAGAAATCCCATAAAATAAATTCGTGCGCCCATTCCATATCCCGCAATAATATCATTTAGACGATCATCCTTAATTCCTTTGAAGGTCTCATGTGAAAACCAGGCGCTGCCGACGTCGGTGAAAAATAAACCCTGAATATTGCCCAATCGGATTGGCGGAAAACCAAGCTGCATGTAAGGGATTAGAGGAAATCTAAATTCAAAATTGGTCAGTATGAAATTATTACCGTCGCATTCATAATAACGCGCTCCTCTTAAAGGCGTAATAAACTCTGAAAAATAGACGTCTTCAATCGAACCGATTCTTATATCGCCGTTAAATTTACGATTAAGCCAATTGGAAACTCCGCCGAGGAAAAATTGCTGCGGATTTTTCCCGCGGCTTGCGCCCCCTGTAAGCCGTAAGGCTAATGAATAGGAATCTGTCAGCTTAATATATTTCCTTATATCCGTTTTAACAGATGTAAATTCCGGACTTTTTGAAGAATATTTAGGGCTGAAAGTAACGCTGACCGCCCCGCGGAAGCCGCCGCGAGGACCTGTAAAGCCGTGAGCCCAATCCCATTCTGCATTATCATGCACAAATTGCAACGACGGTAAAATACTTCTTACAGACTTTGCCGGCACATCAATTTGCAAGTATTCCATATCAACATTCAACCAATTCAAATTAAAATCAACCCTGGTAAATTTACTAAACGGTCGTGAAGCAATAGCTGATAAGCCGTAATTTCGAAAACGCATTAAACCACTTGTATAAGATATATAAGTATCTGCATAATGATATACAGAAAATCCATAATCAATTCTTTTAGGAAGATACCAATACTGTAAAGTAAGATAGCTGTTGCGTAAATCAAAAACCAGGTTTGTTCCTAAAAATATTTTATGATTTCCTAAAACATCGCTAAAAGCTAATTGAGTATAAGTCTGAAATCCCCATAGAGTATTATATGCAGCGGTGCCGTTTACTATATCAGGAGAAAATTTAACTCTATAATTATGGACCTTGTAATGCCCGTCTTCAACTTTGTAATCGTCTTTATCTAATGTGACGTCAACCTTTTTAACTTGAGTGTCACGATCCATATCAGCAAAAACATAACTACTAAAATCAGAAACTTTACGCATTCTAATCTGCTTTTTCAGAGTATCATTTTCAACTGCTGTTCCCTTGAGTTTTACAGGCTTTTCCGTCTGCTTTATTTTATCTAATCTCTTAAAGAATTCGGTATTAGCTGCTTCAACCTCTTTTAGCTCAAATGGATTTTTAATTGTGAAAATGTCCCACCCGCCTTCAAAATAAGAGGCAAAGGCTAAAGTTTTTCCATCTTTATCAACGCTTAGCTGGAAAGCGCCTGTTAATAAATTTGTAACTGCGAAACTTTGTCCGGTTTCTAAATCATGCAAATATATATTGGAAATACCCGTCCGGTCGCTTACATACATCAGCTTTGTACCATCCGGCGAAAAAACCGGATCCGATTCCGAGCTTTCCGTATCTGTTATGCGGATTAGATTATTGCCGTCGCGGTTAATCACATAGATATCGCTATTATTAAAATCATGCCCGGACATATCAAATTTATCCGGGATATCTTCTTTATTTATATATTCGCCCCGCTCGGAAACAAAGGCTATCTTTTCTCCGTCTTTAGACCAGCGCGGATAGCTGTCTGCAAAAACGTCATTTGTAATATTTGTTAATTCATCCGTTTTAATGTTAAATATATAGATATCGCTTTTCCCGTTCTTAATTCCGATAAAAGCAATCTCGTCCCCTTTAGGTGACCAGGCTGAAGAAAAAAGTCCGTCTAAGTCAAACTTATACTGCTTTGTATTTTCACTTTCGATCTCATATAAATACAGAGCGTCCTGATCTCCTGCTTTTGCCGTAAAAGTAACATCCTTTCCATCGGGCGACCACCCCATGCCGGGACTTAACCAGTGTAATTCTTCAAATTTAGAGCTGGTCTGACCTTTAATTATTTTCTTTATGATTTTATTTTCTAATATATCCATTAAATAAATGGATTGCCTGTCGTCGCGGTCAGATAAGAACAAAAGCTTGCCGCCGTTTGGAGAAAGAGCGGGGCTGATATTAAGATAATTTTCATCTTTTTTATGATCGGTTATTGCTCTTGCAATTTCTTTTGTTTCTTTCCGGTCGGCAATATCAGGCCAATATTCTTTTCGCATCTGTTTCAGCCAATTTTCGGAAAGCTCTTCTAACTTAATGCCAAGAGCCGATTTAAAAGCGCCCTCAAAACGAAAGCTGCCCTTAACTTTATGTAATATCTCGCTAATTTTTTCATGACCGTATTTTTCGGCTATATATCGAAATACGCTTTGTCCGCCCTGATAAGGTAAATAGTAATTCAAATATTCGATTGGGGGTAAATAACCGCTGATTGTAGCGTCGCGAATGATCATATCACTGCGCGTATCCCAGCGAAGCGAAAAATACTCCGCTAATCCTTCGGCAAACCAAAGAGGCACGGGCACCACCTGCCCCGAAACTAATGACTGGATTGAACCTCCATAAAGCATGTCAAACATTACCGCATGTGTAAGCTCATGATGAATTACATGTCTTAACTGAGAAAAAGACCCTTCAAAAGGAACGACAACACGATTCTTATAAAGCTCTGTAACCCCGCCTACTCCTTCACCCATATAAGAATCAACTACATTCGTTTGCTGAAAGTCATTATGACATTTATAGAGAATAATTGATACACGATCGCTTAATTCGTATTGGAAATCATTTTCTAAAGAAACATAGGAAGATTCCGCAATATTGGCTGTAAAAATAGCAATATCATATCCGCCCGGATAAAAATAAACGTCAAAATGCTCCGACTGGAGATAATGCCAATTAAAAGCATGATACTGGACTTTATTTTGACCAAACCCCTGTACAAAAACCGGCATGGCGGAAAAGATGAGGACTAAAAGAATTATATATATCTTATTCTTTAAAAAAAACATTGTTTACCTCCTAAATTTTATGTTTTAAAAATAATGTTTTAGGTAAAGACAATCAAGTTATTTTGAGATACGCAATAGCTTTATATCAGTTCCGTATGAAATAGATCATAAGCAATAATTCCTGCGTAGTGAAATAATGCCTTTTATTAGAGTTAGGCAACAAAATCGATACCGGTAAAAAAATCGGGTAGGTAGTAGGAAGTAGCCCCAAAGGGGTCGCTTCGCGAGAAGTAGGAATTGGGAATTAGCCCGATCCCACAAGGGAGGCTGTTTTCTTGTATCAGAGTTAAGCGAAGCGGTCTCTGATACACACGGAGGGGATGATTATTCCAGTGCAGGCGTGGGGGAAGCGTTTCAGGCAACGTCGTCACGTAAATCAAAAGAGAAGTACGATTGGTTATTGATGATTGAAGAAGTAAAAAATCATGAATCGGGATAGATCAAAAGAAAAGTAAAATTATAAACTAAAGTCTTAATTTTAAAATTTCCAGCTTATCTTGCTTATGGATTTAACATTTCTTATAATAGTTATACAATCTATATTTAATTAATAAATAATTTTTTTTATTTAAAATTAAAGAAATTAATAATAAACACGAATACAACATTATTAAGAAATAAATAATTTTGGTGTAATATTCGGATTTTGTTACACTTAACGAATAGGTTAGAATATCCAATTTAAATGGAGGTAATTATGGATAATCAAACAACGCAATACAAACCTGTTGCATTAGGTGAGTGGATGATAACAATGCTTATTTGTGCGATTCCAATTGTAAACATAATTATGCTTTTTATCTGGGGCTTTGGCAGCAACACCCAGCCAAGTAAAGCAAATTGGGCAAAAGCCACTCTTATTTGGTTTGCAATTATAATTGCATTTTATGTCTTAGTTTTTATTGCAATCTTGGGAGGGATGGCAACATCATCGTCATATTAAACAGCATCAAAATATTTTCTTAACCATGCGCTCAGGCTGATGCCTTTACAAGCGGCATAGACAATTTCTTTAGTTATTTGACGCAGTCCTGTTTAGCGCTATGGCAGTGTTTTTCGTTCAGACACTAAATAGAATTATATTAACTAAGCCAGGAATTCTGAATTCACCCCGTTAAATAATATGTTTGCACATTTTTCAATTATATTAATTTTTATTTAACGGGGTGAATTTGCAAAACTATTTTCTTTATTCATCCTCATTACAATCCACTAATAATTAATAATTTCAAAAACTTGTGAAAAATAATTTAAATATTCCGTATATTGTTGGTAACGATATTGAAATAGGATAAGTACTATTTTACATAAAAATACAGCGCTAAAATGAAAAATAAATATATTATCGACGGTTTTAATTTAGGTTTTAAAATACCTTCAATCGCAGAGTGGATAACTAAAGGTGAAACCGATAAGGCAATCCGGCTAATTTTAAACTTTATTCATACCCGCCTTTTTTCAAAAGGAAATCAAGTTATTGTTGTGTTCGACGGCAAACACGGAAACCATGGACATATCCAATCGCATCATGGAATCCAAATAAAGTTTTCCAAAAAACCTGAAACCGCCGATGACATTATCCGAAAATTTATCCGTAATGCCAGCGATACGCAGCTTTGGATTGTAGTAAGTTCTGACTCTGAAATTATTTATACAGCTCAGGATCAGGGCGCTAAAGCGGTTAAATCTGAAGTTTTTATTAATCAATTAAAAAAACCTTCCGTTAAAAAAACAAATGACAATATGCAAAAATATAACCCAGGCGATGTTGATGTTGAATATTGGTTAAAACAATTTGGAGCGGATAAAGGCGAATGAAACTATTTCTAATAAATAAATCCAAACAATATGCGCTATTTTTCTGGTTAAGTTTTATTATAGTATTATTTTTAAATGTTCTGGTCTGGCTGTATTTAAACCAGGTAGAAGCGCAATTTAAGGATGAATTAAAAGCCAGATTATTGAATACTAATCAATTATTAAGCCGTTTGCTTATCGAGTATAATGAAAATGTGGATATTAATTTATTAATGCCGGATAATAAATCATCGATTGAATACTTATATTATCAGCAGCCCATAGAGGATATTCGATTACATAGCAAACTTCAATCTATTCTTTTAGTTTCGCCTCATG
>JAUXGF010000171.1 GCA_030622395.1 Calditrichaceae bacterium | reverse complement strand
TTATAAAAAGAACGGTTTTGTTTACATCCGAAACCCGAGAACAGCGCCGTTGGTTACTATAAAAGAATCGAAATTAAATGAACTTTTCCCTGCAAAGGAAGATCTTTTGGAAAAAGTTGAAACCGAACGGGAGATGACCGAATAATAATGTACAGCTTTTCAGATCCTTTATATTTACTTTTGCTGCTGGTGTTGCCTTTAATGGCTTATTGGTATTTACGCGGTATGAAACGCAGCGGCGGGAAGATTAGATATTCCGATATTGGCATTTTAAAAAGGCTTGCTCCAAGCGCTAAGCAGCGTCTGCGTCATATTCTTTTTGTAATGCGTTTACTTGCCTTTACCATGCTCATTTTTGCATTAGCCCGCCCTCAATCGAGCAGCAAAGAAGAAGAGATCTCAACGGAGGGGGTAGATATCGTTCTGGCAATGGACGTTTCCAGCAGTATGTTAGCTGAAGATTTTAAGCCTAATAATAGACTGGAAGCAGCCAAGCTGGTGGCTATGGATTTTATTAAGGGACGCAGAAACGACCGGCTTGGTATGGTTATCTTTGCAGGGGAAAGTTTTACACAGTGTCCGTTAACTCTTGATTACGGCGTTTTATTGACTTTACTGGAGGAAATTAAAGTCGCCGATAAAGACTGGGACGGCACAGCTATCGGCATGGGTATTATTAACGCGGTTAACCGTCTGCGCGACAGCAAGGCAAAAAGTAAAGTAATTATACTGCTAACCGACGGCGTTAATAACAGCGGGCAGGTGGCTCCTGTAACAGCCGCCAGAATAGGTCAGGCTTTCGGGGTAAAAATTTATACCATCGGCGCGGGCAAAAGGGGAACGGCTATGTACCCTGTAAATAATCCCATTTTCGGAAGGCAGTATGTGCCAATGCAGGTTGAAATTGATGAAGAAACACTGAAAGAAATTGCCCGTATTACAAACGCAAAATATTTTAGAGCGACAAATGAGCGTAAACTCAAAGCTATTTATGATGAAATCGGCGAAATGGAAAAAACAAAAATTGAAGTCAAAGAGTTTACCCGTTATGAAGAATATTTTATTTATTTTTTAGGACTGGGGTTATTATTATTATTATTGGAGCTTATTTTAAACAATACATATTTTAAGAAATTGCCGTAGTTCTGGAAAAAAATCATAGCCACAAAGACACAAAGGCACGAAGGAAGAATAATTATTGATTGAACGAAAAAAACGTTTTTTCGTTCAGACACTAATTTATTGTATAGTCCCGAATATCAGGCTGTTGCAGAATACCCAAAATGTCATTTCGATCCCGATTTATCGGGAGAGAAATCTTATAACGTCAATAATAACAATATCCCGACCTTTCGGGATGGTTTCTTGGAAATACTGGATAAGAAACTTGAGCATCCCCGCAAAAGCGGGATTTCCAACCAGCATTGAGTATCCAGTATCCAGAATCATTTTCATTAATTTCCCCCGATACATCGGGGGGCATAGCTATGTTCTAAAACTTAGAGCCTTTGTGTCTTAGTGGCTAAAAATTAAAAGCAATCCCGAAAAGTCGGGATCTGAAGTTGAAAAATATAAACTAAAGTTACAGGAAATATGGAAGTATTAAAATTTCAATATCCCTTATTTTTGCATGGACTATGGGGCATACTTGTCCTTATCGTTTTTTATGCCTTTATTTCCAGACAAAAGGAAGCACTTCTAAAACGTTTCGGCAATTTAGAGATGTTAAAAAAAATGATGCCGGGCTACAGTAAAAAACGGGTCGTATGGAAATCGGCGCTTTTTATTACCGCTTATATCTTTTTAATTATTGCCATGGCAGACCCGCAAATCGGCACGAAACTGGAAGAGGTAAAAAGGGAAGGGGTGGATATTATTGTCGCCCTTGACGTTTCATTGAGTATGAAAGCCGAAGATATATCGCCCAATCGTCTTGAGAAGGCTAAGCATGAGGTATCAAAATTAATTGATATTTTACAGGGTGATAGGATCGGGCTGGTCGCTTTTGCCGGAATGGCGCATGTACAGTGCCCCCTGACGCTTGATTACTCGGCGGCTAAACTTTTTTTGAGAATGATGGATACAAATCTGATACCGCAGCCGGGCACCGCCATCGGCGAGGCTATAAAAAAGTCGGCGAAAGCATTTAACCAAAAAGACCGCAAGTATAAAGTAATCATTTTAATTACCGATGGGGAAGATCACGAAACTGAACCTGTTAAAGCGGCGGAAGAGGCGGCAAAGGAAGGCGTTATCATTTATACTATCGGATTGGGTTCAACCCAGGGTGTGCCTATTCCCATATATGACCGGCATGGTAATGCGTCCGGTTTTAAAAAAGACCGTCAGGGTAATGTGGTTACCACGAAAATGGATGTAACTACCCTGCAAAAAATTGCTTATATGACTAACGGAAAATATTATATCTCTTCAGCGGGTGAAACGGAATTATCCGAAATATATGATGAAATAAATAAATTAGAAAAGAAAGAACTTACTTCACGGCAATTTTCTCAATATGAAGACCGCTTTCAAATATTTATTATAATTGCATTATTGTTTTTGATAATTGAAACTTTTTTACCGCTTCGTAATAAAAAATATACAAATGGTGTGGTATAAGGATGAAATATATATTAATTTTAAGCGCGGCGCTTTTTTTATTTCAGTCGGCGTCAGCCCAGAGTATTCGTTCTAAAATTAATAAAGGGAACGAAGAGTATGGTCAGGAAAAATATGAAGAAGCCCTTAGCGCTTATCAGGATGCTTTATTAGACGATCCGATGAATGAAGCGGGCGTTTTTAATAAAGGCGACGCTCTATATAAATTAAAGAAATATGACGAAGCCGTTGAAGCTTATCAAAAAATATTAAGCAGCAAAGATATCAATATGAGCGCCCTGTCATTTTATAATATCGGCAACGCTCAATTTCAACAGAATAAACTTCAGGAATGTATTAATTCGTATATTAAATCACTTGAGCTAAACCCGGATGATTTTGACGTAAAATATAATTTAGAACTGGCGCGGGCAAAGCTAAAAGAACTTGCAGACAAGCAGCCCCAACAGCAGCAGGACGGGCAAAACCAAAAACAACAATCGGGTGAACAACAGCAAGGCGCGCAAGAATCAGAACAGGATCAGCAAAACCAGGATAAACAGAAGCAAGAAAATGATCAGCAGGAAAAACAGTCCGATCAGGAAAAAGAACAGCTACAGGAACAACAATTAGATAAAAACGATAAAGAAAAAATGGATAAAAAAGAAGCCGAACGTATTCTAAACGCTTTGCAGGATGATGAACAGGAATCACAAAAAAAGAAAGCGCCCATTAAAGGTCGAAGAAGAAGAGCAGGGAAAGATTGGTAAAATGGATTTTAGAAAATATATTTTAAAATCATTTTTAATTTTGATTTTTATTACCGCTGGATTATCTGCGCAGGACGTCCGCATAAAAGCCGGTGTTGATAAGAATCAGGTTGATGTTAACGGACAGTTTCAATATTCGGTTGAAGTATCCGGTAAATCTACTTCTTTACCGGACGTTGCGTTTCCTGATTTTAAAGATTTTTATGTGCTTTCGGGCCCGAATAGTTCAACCAGTATTCAGTGGATTAACGGGGCTATGACTTCTTCTAAGACTTTCTCTTACTATTTACGTCCGCGCAAAGAAGGAAAATTGAAAATCGGCAAATCGTCCATTACATACAAAGGCAAGACTATAACTTCCGATGAGATTATTGTAACCGTAAAAACGGGCGCCGTGTCAAGTCAGCCCGGTCAAAGCGCAGCGGCGCCTAAAAGCAGACGCGACGCCGATATTGCCGGTGAAAGTCTATATTTAAAAACCGAAGTATCAAAAAGGAATGTCTATTTAGGCGAACAGATAATTATAAAATATAAGCTCTATTTCCGTATGAATGTGCGTGGTTTCAATATTGATAAAATGCCGTCTAATGCAGGCTTCTGGGCTGAAGAATTTAAAATGCCCTCTCAGCCTGTTATTGAGAATGAAGTGGTTAACGGTATTAATTATAATGTTGCCGTAATAAAAAAAACCGCCCTGTTTCCTACTCAATGCGGTGAATTAACTATGGAACCGATGCAGGCAACGCTGGAAGCTGTTGTCCGCTCAAAGCGCCGATCCAGAAGTCTTTTCGACAGCTTCTTTGACGATCCCTTTGGCAGAACAGTCCAAAAAACAATTTCCAGTAAGCCGGTTACTATAAAAGTAAAGCCTTTGCCTAAGAAAAATAAGCCGCTTAGTTTCAGAGGAGCTGTCGGCAATTATAATTTTAACGTTTCTGTGGATAAAAAGGAAGTGAACGCTAATGAAGCCATCTCCATGAAAATAAAGCTAAACGGCTCAGGTAATATAAAATTAGCGGAATTACCCAAAGCGCAAATCCCACCGGATATTGAAAAATATGAACCAAAGATCACTTCAAAAATACACAACGAAGGGAATATTATCAGCGGCTCAAAAACGGCGGAGTATATATTAATTCCCCGTATAGCCGGTCAGTATCAAATTAAACCGATTGTATTTTCTTATTTTGATCCTGTTAAAAAGGGTTATAAAACAATTTCAAGCGGGGATATTTCCTTAAACATTTTAAAAGGAAGCGGAACCCGGATAGCGTTTGGCAGGCAAGCTGATAATATGCCTCATCAGGCAGTCGCCCTTATTGGGCAGGATATTCGTTATATTAAGGAGTATTCTCATTTCAATCTAATAGGTTTCCGTCCTTATATTTCATTGAAGTTCTGGATTAGCATTTTTGCAGCCCTGCTTCTGTTTGGTGGTTTTTATATTTATAACGATTATCAATCGCGGCTTTCGGGTAACGAACAGTTAGCGCGCCGAAAGAAAGCCGGCAAAATTGCGGCGCGGCAGCTTTCCGAAGCAAAAAAACAATTGAATGCAAAAAACCAAAGCATGTTTTATAAAGCTGTTTCACAAGCCTTGCAGGGTTTTGTCCAGGATAAATTGAATATTGAATTGACTGATTTTAGCGCGGTTAATGTGAAAACTGTTTTAAAACAAAAAGGCATTTCCGATGAAGAGATCAAAGAATATCTAAATGCGCTTGAAGAAAGCGATTTCCGGCAATTTGCCAATATATCCGCTTCATTAGATGAAAGAAATGAATTATTTGAACAAGCAAAAAGCGCATTAACCAAATTGGAAAAGTGGATATAATGAAAAAGAATTTATTCTTACTTGTAAATACTATTTTTAAAAATCTGTTCCCGCCCCCGAGGCTGTTGCAGAACACCCAAAATGTTATTTCGACCCCGATTTACAGGCTGTGGCAGAATACCCAAAATGTCATTTCGAACGGAGTGAGAAATCTTATAACGTCAATAATAACAAAAGATTTCTCCCCGCCTGAGGCGCCGTGCCCGCTGGCAGGCAGGGGTCGAAATGACAGGAAAAATACTATACTGCAACACCCTGCCCTGCGGGATAGATTCCGGAAGAATGGAATATTTGAAGGTTGGAATGTCACGATTCCATTATTACAATCAAAAATAATTTGGTTGGTTTTAATTTTAACCATCACTCTCTCTGCGGATGACAGGCAAAATTATTTTCAGCAGGGTAATATTTCTTATCAACAAGGCGATTACGAACAGGCGGTTCTTTTATATAAAAACATATTGGAAGAAGGTTACGAAAGCGGCGAACTCTATTTTAATTTAGGCAACGCCTGTTATAAATTAAATAAAACGGGATTAGCAAGATTGTATTATGAAAGAGCTTCAAAATTATTAAAAGGAGATGAGGCTTTAGAATATAATCTTAAATTACTGCAACTGCGCCTTGTAGATCAGATTGAATCTCCGCCTAAATTTATATTATCCGTCTGGTGGAACTATTTTATGGATTTGTTTACCTTAAATATGCTAACTTGGCTGACGGTTGCTCTTTTGTGGATTGTATTAATGACCGGCGCATTCCGCTTATATTTCAGGCGAAAAGGATATATGTTAAAACAGGTTTTTGTGGCGATTCTAATTGTTTTTATTTTCTTTTCATTTATTTTAACGCGAAAAATATATTTATTTGAAACGGAAGAATATGGCGTTATATTGGAACCATCGGTAACGGTTTTTGCCGAACCTAAATCTGCCGGAACAGAAGTTTTTGTACTTCACGAAGGCTCTAAAGTTAAGGTTGAACGTAAAAATAAAGATTGGTTTGAGATAAAATTAGAGGACGGTAAATCCGGCTGGCTGATGCAGAAAAAAGTGGAAATTATTTAAAGAGGTGATTATGAAAAAGTTGATCATATTTCTTATAGCCATAAGTTTAATAGCAGGCTGCGCCGCTTCAAAAAAAAGCATAACTGAAGACGTCGGACAAGCGGATAAAAAAAATTTTTATGATGAATCATTTGACCCTCTTAGCTTGAATGACGACGATATA
>JAUXGF010000495.1 GCA_030622395.1 Calditrichaceae bacterium | reverse complement strand
TATTTGTGCATACTTTGTTAACGTTAAGGGGGGGGGCAGTCCATGGAAGGTTTACATGAAATTAGTCATCTTTTTCCTTAATAAAGAAGAACATCTTCAAGAAGTGCTCGAAGCTTATATTGAGTTAGGCGTTAACGGCGCTACTATTTTAGACAGCGTGGGTATGGGACGTATTTTAGCTCATGATATACCAATTTTCGCCGGATTTAGAAATTTGCTACAGGAAAGCCGTCCCGGTAATAAAACAATCCTTGCCATGGTGCCTGAAATCAAGGTCGAACCTATGGCTAAAGCGATTGAACAAATTATCGGCAGTCTTGAGGAAGCGGGAAACGGACTGTTTATTAGTCTTCCCATTGATTTTATAAAAGGAATGTCTAAGCGTTAAATTTTTAATTATAAAGACGGCGGCATTTCCTGAAATCATAAATCATTAAAATAAATATTCACTTTTTAAATATCATGTAACAATTTAGGCTTTTAAAATTGAACACGGATAACAGTGATAAGACGGATTTTTACGCTTCTTTTTAATAAAAGTTGTTTTTATTAAATTAATATCAAAATACAAATCTGCCTCCCGATCATTCGGGATGGTAAATCAAAATAAATCAATATTCAATGACCAATCCCGAACGGTCGCATAAGCGTCAACTTAAGAGTAGAATTATTGAATTGCCATCCCGATGCATCGGGGTGGCAATTCAAAAAGCAACCACAAGTTGTGTTAAGTGACGGCTATGCGAACGGTCGGGATGTGATTTCATTATTCGTCCCAAATTGTCGGGATGAGATTTATTATTTCCAGTTTATCTGGCTTAGGTAGTTACAGGTCAATGCTTAAATATTGACGGCTCGTTAAATTTAATCATTTAAAAGGACATTATGCCCGGCGTAAAGGCAAATAGCAGCATAGGCAGTTACAAAATTTTAAAAAAGATCGGCGAAGGCGGAATGGCGGTAATCTATAAAGCCCTGCAGGCGGGGTTAAAACGAATGGTTGTGATCAAAAAATTAAAAGACCCCAACCGCGAAATCGTAGCCCGTTTTAAAAAGGAAGCCCTGCTCAGCGCCTCTATTAATCAGGAAAATTTAGTCGCCATTTACGATTTTCTTTATTCCGGAAGGTCTTACTATTTAATAATGGAATATGTCGACGGCGAAGACCTGCGGACTATCATAGATTATATGACGCCAATACCGCCTAAAATTGCCGCTTTAATTATTATGGAAATCGCCAAAGGTTTGGAAGTTACGCATTCACGTAATATTATTCACCGCGATATCAAACCAAGCAACATCCTAATTTCTTATGATGGAAATGTAAAACTTATCGATTTCGGCGTGGCAAAAGATGAAAATTCTACCCGCCTGACTATGACCGGAATGATTGTCGGCACGCCCGCTTATATGTCCCCGGAACAGGCAAATGGAGAACCGCTTAGCGCGCAAAGCGATCTTTATTCACTGGGTATTTTACTATATGAGATGTTAACGGGCGTTAAGCCTTTCAGCGGCGAAAACAATACTGAAATCCTAACCAAAATAATACGCAATAAATTTGTTAGACCGGAACGGATTAACCCTGACATTTCATTTAGTCTGCGGCGAATTGTAAAAAAAGCTTTAAGAAGGGAACAAAACAAACGCTATCATAACGCTTCAGAACTTATCCATGATTTGGAAAAATTTATCCCCTGGCAGCTTCGCAGCCGTAAAAAGGAAACTATTGAACGTTTAATAAATCAGCTAAACAAAACCGAATCAGCTTCTACGGATGACAGTTTAAAGACCGCCGTTTATTCCGGATTTCAATCATGGGGCTGGCGTCTATTCAAATATGCCTTATCCGGAGCAATCATTTATATTATGCTTTTTCTATATCTGCAATTTAAGCAGCATCAAATCGGCTTTCTAAAAATACATTTGCCTGATAAGAATTATATCGTACAAGTAGATGATAAGCAGCCCCAGCAGGCAGGTTCGGCAGTTCAGACCATCGGACCGCTGCTAAAAGGTTTTCATAAAATTTTAGTCCGCGATCTGACAAACAGCGGGACATTTATCGGCAAAGTCCCTGTTTCACCATCCGATACAACGGAAGTTGACGTACAAATTTCCAGCAGCGACGCGCTGCCCTGCATAAGCGTTACCACAATTCCAAATGACGCTTCTGTGCTTATTGACGGACTTCCTTTAGGCATATCTCCAATTTATAATTTACATCTTCAACCGGGGAAGCATAAATTAGAGATCAGGTTAAATGGATATCATTCAATCCATGACCACACTGAGCTGCATTCAGCAAAAAACTATACGCTTCATTATATCCTTACTCAGAAATAATCATCCTGATTAAGATTGTTTTTAATTCCCACAATTATTTTGTAGATTAAAATTTATTTAAAAATATTTAAACTGATCGGAATCGCCACCAAGGCGCTAAGACTC
>JAUXGF010000320.1 GCA_030622395.1 Calditrichaceae bacterium | reverse complement strand
TTTCATATGAATAGCCCCGACTTTTCCCACAGGGATCCCCTCGGGATAAGTCGGGGACAAATGAAGCTCAAAAGTAAATCTCTAAGCCCTTTAGGGCTTTTTAAGGGTTCTGCAACACCTGTGAATCGGGATAAATCGTTGATCGTATATCGTAGATCAAAAGAGAAGGGGGATTATTCCGGCGGGCGTAAGTGCGAAGTTTCGGGCAATGTCGTCACATATCATCCCGATAATCAGGATTAACTCTGATATGAGGGAAAACAAAAAAACCTCAAAGGTTTTCTTTAACCTTTGAGGTTTATAGCCAAACTCTTTTATCATTCAGAAAAACCTCAAAGGTCTAAGAAGACCTTTGAGGTTGGGTTGGTTTGGGTTGGGGTTTTAATTAAAAAGCATGTAAGAAGCTGGCCATTATGGTAAAATCAGGCGCGCCGTCATCCAGGCCTATTCCAATAGCGCCTCTTACCTTGCCGCCCATTTGTAATTTATAATCAGCTCCGCCGGTGAGCATAATGTAATCGCCCTCAGTCATTATATTTAATTCCCCGACAAGAGCCAATTCCTTATTCATTCTATAAATACTGCCTGCGCCAATCAAAAAAGAAGTTTCATATTCAGTATCTTCTTTTAACTTAGTTCCTTCGATTTTATATGTTTTTGTCTCTAAAAAGTCAAGTCCTAAAATACCGGTAATAACTATTTCATTATTTATCGGATGGCGTAACGATCCAAAAAAACCAAGATTAAATTTACTGGCTCCAATATCTTCACTGCCTATTGGCAGGGTCAAATAACCGCCAGCGGATAATATTGATTTTTTAGGAAGAAGATTTGCAATCTTGTATCTCCCGGTAACCATAAGATCGGATATACCGCTTTCCCCATCCCCTTTATCAGGGCTAAAACTAACAAATCCAAAGGCGGCGCCGACCTCAATTTGCGGGTTTATGGGATAGCCTCCCTGAACGCCAAGCCCGAAAGAACTAAAATTATCATAAGTAGCCCATTGAAAACCGCCTTCACCGTAAGGCATAGTGTCAACAGGCGCGTCTTTAAGAAAGTTTTGAAACAGATGCACATCATCAAGGGTACTGCTTTGCGCAAAGAGTAAACCGGATGCGAGCATAAAGATTAAAAAGAAAAGAACTCCGCGAAAATTCATAACATAACTCCTCGTGTTGAATGTATTTAGTTAATTATTCAGTAAGATTAAAAAAATAATAAGCCATATATTAAACAAAATTATTTTTAAAACCTATGACGCTCATCATTCTTCCGCTGTTATTTTTATTTCTCCTATAGGAAAAATATAGTCCTTCATTACAATGTGTGCACACCGTATCACGTTCGATGTTTTCAGGTCGGACCCCTGTTTCAAGAATCTGATCAATAATTACCGCTTGAACGTCTAATTTATAATGCCCCGGCGTGTCCGGCAGAAGATATTTTTCATCAAAATTCATAGCCGTTTTTTTATTAACCTGATAACAAGATTGTTGGATTCCGGCGCCGACAGCGATTAATAAATTATCAGACTGGCTGTTAAAATTCCGTTTCATTTTTTCAATGGTTTTTCCTGTAATATTTTTAGCTGCGCCCCTCCAACCCGAATGTACAATAGCCGCCGCTTTTTGTTCCGTATCAAAAATTAAAACCGGAAAACAATCAGCGGTTTGAACGCTTAAAAAAAGGTCTGCCCTGTTTGTAATCAAAGCGTCGCATTGCTGGATAATTCCCGGTTCATTTACTATTGCAATATGATCTGAGTGAACCTGCTCAGGAAACACAAGCTGATCAGGTTTAATATTTAAAGCCTTAAAATACATTTTTCTGTTCTTTAAGACCGCGTCTTTATCATCATCCGTATGTAACCCAAGATTTAAACCATTATACGGACTTTTACTAAATCCGCCCTTGCGGGTAGATAGTCCATGCACAAGAGAAGGAAAAGGTTTAAAAAGATTAAATGTTTTTATTTCAAGATTATTCAATTTTTGGTTTCAATTTTCTTCAAATTCATCCCGCTTTCATTCTTTGCCACTAAGGCACAAAGACACTAAGATTATTATAAAAATATTCTTTATCGGCATAATGAGTCTTTATGACTTTTTGTAGTAAGCAGTGTCTGAACGAAAATACAAATTATTGTCATTTCGATCCGAAGGGAGAAATCTTTAACTTCAATAATTCCAAGGGTTGTAAGATTTCTCTCCCGATCGCGCTGGTTGGCGGATGCGCCTACTGGCGTATAAATCGGGATCGAAATGACAGTTTTGGCTAGTTTCCGTTCATACACTAAATAATAATAGCGCTACTGTTACGATGTATTTATTTTAAAGGCATAATTTGTCCGTACATATACTTTAAAATCCGCGTCGAATTATTATAACGCTTCTCACCTACTTTGAAGCTGCGAAAAATTCCATGATAAACAGGCGCTCTTTTTAAAGCATTAGCAAAACCATCCCGCCCGACAGCAATATTGCTTTTGGAAAAGGCTGATAAAATAAAATTAAAACTATCATATCCGATTAATTCAAATTTACCCGGAGTTCGTTTTAATGATTTTCTAAAATTATTACGGAATTGACGGTAGTCCCAACTTTCTTCATTTAAATAACCATCGGTAATAAAAATCAATCCATTGAGATAGTTTTTATTTTTTCTAAGTCCATCCGGATCATACCAATCGCTGTTGCCCAATATCTGCGCTTGTAAATTGGCATAAGCAATCTGGGGAGCGATCAAACCAATATCATCTTTGTAAACAGGCATAAAGATACCGTCAAATGAAGTAACCGGTATATCGGCAGAATCAATTTTTGTGTGGGTTTGATTTAACCTTAACGCTTCATCTTCCTGGTAAGCCATGTAAAGTGAATCTATTGTATATTGCGTTAAACCCGGATCATATTTTAAAATAGAATCCTGAAAAGTCAGCTTAAGTCCGATCCGCTTTAAAGCCCTGAACTGTTTTGAAAAATTTTTATCCCCGGGATAATACCATTGCTCGGCGACAACGGTTCCCCCCATTTGTTTTTGTTTTTTAATAAAGGCATTTGTAAGGCTGATGAAGTAATCTTCTATCGGGGATAAAGTAACAACGCGTTTAATTTTTAGCGAATCATAGGTAAATTGAATTAGATTATCGGCGATGGCGTCTACCGGGGCGGCTAACTGAATTAAATTTGATGAAAGACGTCTTAAGGAATTTTCAGAGGCGGTGGGGGTTATTAATGTAATATTTTCATATTCGGCTATGGCTGCGCAGGCGGCGGTAATATCATTTTCCACAGGACCAAAAACTGCGCTTATTGAGTGGTCAAAAGCTATTTTTTTCAGCTTGTCTATTGCGGTAATCAAACGTGTTTCATAGTCATAGGGCACAACCTCAACTTCAATATCATTAATATTATTGAATTCATCCACCGCCATTTTAGCGCCTTCCAATAATGCGGCGCCGATATCGGAATTTGTCCCGCTTAAGGGCAGCAGGCAGGCAATGCGAATAGTGTTGCTCTTTTTATTTTTTAGAATATTATATAGTCGTTCTATTTTATCAGCATAAACGCCGCCCGATCCACTTTCATCCAATATTTTATCTAAAACTACTAAAGCGGAAACCGAGTTGCCTGCTTTGAAATACCGATCCGCTAAATGATATTGAATAACGCGTTTGGCAAATTCATCTTTAAGATTTTTTTTAAGATTTAAAATGTCCCGTTCATCCAATCTATAATGGATCGTGTTTTCAGCGAGTTTTAAAGCTTTTTTAGATAAGCGGGTTTCATTAGCTGTTTTTGCCGCGGCAAGCCATGTTGAAACTGCCGTTCCATAACGATTTAAACGATAATAGTTATTACCCATTAAATAATAAATATCATCTATATAGGAACTGTTGGGAAATTGCGATTTAAACTTTTGGCACTGCTCTAATGAATTATTGTAACTACCGTTTTTATATTGCGCTTTAGCCAGCATTAAATAATTCGCCGTTACAAGTTTGCTCGTATTCAATTTAGCTATTAACAGACTAAAATTTTTCTCCGCGCCGGCATAGTCGCCGTTCTGATATTTCTCAACTCCATTTCTGAATATATCCCATTCCCTTTTCGACGCCTTTTGAGCCGCCGCAGAATTAACCAATAGAATAAGACTGATTAAGAAAACAAAAAGATTGTTCTTTAGCATTTTTTACTATCCTTTAAATTTTTGTATAGTCCCGAATTGCCGGGAAATGTTTTATTTAAATAGATACTGGATTCTGGATACTGGATACTGGATACTGGATACTGGATACTGGATAAAAAAACTTGATCATCCCCGTATCCAGTAATCGGTAATCAGTAACCGGTAATCGGTCTTCCCGCAAAAGCGGGATTTCCAACC
>JAUXGF010000088.1 GCA_030622395.1 Calditrichaceae bacterium | reverse complement strand
GAAGCGGTCTCTGATACGTGACGACGTTGCCTGAAATGCTTCACACTTACATCTTTTATTTCAATATCATCGCCTCTGAAACGCTTCGTCCTTACGCCTGCCGGAACAATTCCCCCGTGTGTATCAGAGACCGCTTCGCTTAACTCTGATACGAGGGAGAAATTATGGTTCACCAACGTTAAGCCGGATAATTCTTTAGTTCCAGCGGGACGAAATGTTTATAGTAAAAGATACCCCCCCTCAACAATAGGAAGCCCCATTCCCCACTCCACAGGAGTCCCCGTGGGGCGCCTGGGGCGGTATGAAATTTTGAGTTGACGGCTGACCGCCCGGGGTTCTTTTTGATTTAGAACGGCCCGATTAAAATGTGCAATTAAGAAAGATTTAAAATGGAGTATAAAATGCGGATTAAATTTATTTTAATCATATTAACCTGTATTATCCAAATTAATTATATATTTGCCCAGCGGCAGAAAATTAGCTTAATTCAATCAACTTCTGTTGATGGGGAATGTCAGGGCTGGCTTCTTTCAAAACAATCTTTACCAATTATTAACAACAAAGTACAAGCGTCGCAGCTAATTCCAATTCAATCAATCGATTTAGTAAAAACAGATCGAACAGGCTCTGTTATACTATCTCAATTTCAGGAAAAGGAAAAATTGGTTTATAACCTGTATACTCATTCGGGCAGTTTAATAAACCGGTTTGAAATAGATTGGGATTACGATCTTCCCATCCCAATTGTGTTGATTGATAGCAAAAACGAACGGCTTTTTTTGATTGATTTAACGGGTAAAATAAGCTGCCGGAGTTTTGCAGGGCAGATTATATGGCATAAAAAGGCAATTTCTGATTTTGAATTTTGCAATGAAAACACATATTTCGCTGAATTTAATGATAAACAAAATGAATTGTTAACTGCATTCAGTCAACCAATGCCGGATAAGAAATCTTCTTTTAGAACGGTTTTAGTGAAAATGAAAACGGACGGTGAAATTATCACGACTGCACATTTCGATAATTATATACTGTCTAACTTCTCCGTTGATCACCAGGGAAAATATTTTGTTTTAATGTTATTGAATACGCCTTTAGAGTTTTCAGATAAACCTCCTCAAACGGTAATAATAAACTCAAATGGAGAAAAAATCCTGCAAAGCGAAGGTTCGTTTCGCAAGGTGGTTTTTATTGATGAAGATAAATGCCTATTAATGTGTAAACGCGGGTTAAAAACAATCAATCTAAAATCAAAGAAAATTGACTGGACACGGCAGATTGCTAATACATCCCAAATTTATGAATCCATGATTTATTCTGACCGGGGTATAATAGCCGCTGTAAAAGGAACGCCCAAATATTCAAAGGGTAAACTATATTTTAATGAGGCTGAGATTGAATTTATTGATCTGAATAGTAATTTGTTAAACAGTTATAAAATGAATCAGAAAAAATATTTGCCAAATTCGTTTAAACTTGAAAAGAACGGTCGTTATTTTATCGGATATAAAAAAGGTTACTCTGTAGTGGGACGAGATTAATGATAGAAAAGTTTTTTCGTGTATATTTGTGAATTAGTGGTTAAAATCTTAATCTGCAACACCCGACCATTCTTGACTATACAATTAAATATGGATAACAGCAAAATGAGTAAATGTATAAATTTAATAATAATTATCGGATCAATTTTAACAACGGAATTATTCGCCGGTTATAACTGGCCCTGTAAGCCTTTCGACCAGCAGCACGGCATTAACGGCACATTTTGTGAAAACAGACCTTCCGGGAGTATAGACATAGATCATTTTCATAATGGTATTGATATTGACCTTGCGGAAGGGAATGAAGTGTATTCCATAATCAGCGGACAGGTAAAAAGCCTTTTCCGCACAGGCAGCAACGCTTATATTCGTGTCGGGAGATACGCTTATGTTCATGTTACGCCGAGGACGGATATTAATATTGACGATTATGTAACAGCGTATGAAACAATTATTGGATACACGAACTACAAAAACCATATCCATTTGACAGACGGTGATGTGGGTAGTGAAATAAATGCTCTGCGCCCCGATGGAATGACCCCGCTTAATGATCCTTATGATCCTATTGTAGGTTATGTTAAGTTTTACGTAGACGGAACAACAACTGAATTCCAAAGCGGTAAAGTCAGCGGTTTGGTCGATATAGTGGCGCGGTTATATGATAAAACAGACAACGGTACGTACGGAACCAATAACGGTGTTTACATTGCAGGTTATCAAATTTATGATTCAACCGGGACAATCGCTTTATCCGAGCCTCACACGCCGTATCAATTTGATAATAAGCCTGATAATTCCTTTGTAACTAATGTTTACTTTCCGGGGAGCGATCTATCCACATATTTATATATTTTAACAAATTCAATAACGGCTAACGGTTATTGGGATACCAGGTTTTATAGTCCGGGCAAATATAAAATTAAAGTATTTATAGAAGATACGCGGGATAATCACATAGAGTATTGGAAAAATGTTGAAGTTGAAAAACAGGATATTTATCCGCCGGCTAAGCCGGTAATTACCAGCTATACAGGGGATGCGCAAGGGGATTGGCGCTTAAATTGGCTTAAAAATGATTCCACGGATATCGCCGGTTACGACTTTTATTATAGTCTAAATGGAACCACTTACCAACGGTATGACATTATTTCTAATTCTCTCGGCATTGAAGACACTACCTGGTTTGAAAGCGGCTATGGTTATACCTATCCTTTGTATGTGAAACTGCGGGCTTATGATAATTCCGCCTTAAAAAATTATTCTGATTTTTCAAACGCGTATGTTGTTAAGCTTTCCGAATCCGGCGCTGATTTTTTAATTGTGGATGGTTTTGACAAAACCAACGGATACTGGCAGGAAGTCCGTCATGATTTTGTATCCACTTATGCGGCAATGCTGATTGACGAGGGGTTTGCTTTAAATAGCTGCGCTGATGATGCGGTTGCTTCGGGGCGGGTTTCGTTATCGGATTATAAGAATGTTGTTTATTTTACCGGCGACGATGCAGGAGAAACAGACGCGCTTTCTTTGGATGAAAAATTATCCATTCGGAATTATCTTGAACAAGGCGGTAATTTATTTATTTGCGGCTCTGAAATAGCTGCGGATTTATATACAAAAAATGATACATTATTTCTTAAAGATTATTTAAAAGTTCAATTTCAAGCCGATTCATCAAATACATTAATAGTAGAAAATACAGCCCAAACATTGCAGGCGGAAATCTGTAACCCTTTGGGGATAAATCCTGCCTGTGACATTTTGATCCCTCAGGAAAATACGGAAGTAATATTCAAATATAATGATGGGCAGACCGCCGGAATTTTTTACTCCGGATATTTTGGATCTTCAACAACGGCTTCAAAATTAGTTTTTACAGGTTTCCCCCTGGAATTATTAACGGATGATACTAACCGCCAGGCTTTTTTCGACGAGGTTTTAAATTATTTAGATGCATACAGCGGAGTTGATGATGAATATGCCGTCCAGCCATTTAACCCAATTTTAGTTTCAAATTATCCTAACCCATTCAACCCGGGGACAAAAATAAAATACGTTGTTCCGCAAGAGGGCGCTGCGTCTATCGTTAAAATTAATGTTTATGATATTTCGGGCAGGTTGGTTAAAAAGTTAATTAATGATAAGATGAAAGCGGGCGTTTATGAAGTATGCTGGAACGGCAAAGACAATTTAAATAATAATGTATCCAGCGGCATTTATTTTTGTCGTTACCAAACCGGCGCTAAACAGACGGCGATAAAACTTGTATTAATTCGTTAAGCCGTTTATGAATGATCGCTATTTATGCTTTGATTATTTAGCGCTTTTATGCAAAATCATTTTCTTTATTTCTTCCGCTTTATCCCTTCCCTGCAGCTCTGCAATTATTTCCAAGGCAAAATCAATCGCCGTGCCAACAGCCCTGCCGGTGATTACATTGCCGTCTTTAACCACGTTTTCCTTTTTATAATCGCTGTCTGAAAAAACTGATTTCTCAGTCGGATAGCTGGTAAGTTTCAATCCGCTTGTAATACCGGCTGCATGAAAAACAATAGGCGCCGTGCAAACAGCCGCCAGCTTTTTACCTTCCTTAAAATGATTTTTTATCCAATTAATAACTTTATCATCCGATTTCAGATTATTAGTTCCGGGCTGGCCTCCCGGCAAAATAAGGATATCGAAAATGTCAGGATAAACATCGAGATAGTAGGCGTCGGGAATAACGCTGATATTGTGAGAACCGGTGACGCTGTCTAATTCCAGCCCGGCGACTGTAACTTCAATATCCGCCCGCCGCAATAAATCAATTATGGTAATGGCTTCGATTTCTTCAAAACCGGCAGCAAGTAAAACAAGAGCGTTTGGCATATTTAAAATCTCCTTGGATTAAAAAAACCTAAATTTCTAAATTAATAACGCACCTAATTTTTGAAAAGTAATAAAAGTGGCCTTTGCACTAATTGCACAGCCTGAAAATCTATTTTCATCCGGAACAGATAGATTATATTCCAATTAAAATAAATATTAGTCTGGTGGACATTGGGAAGCGTAAGTAAGGTACGAATTACATCCTTAATATTTCATTAGCTAAATATGCAATTGATCCATAATTTGCCACGATAAATTTCCATTGATTGTGATTCGAATATTTTCTAAGAAGCAATTCTTATTTTTTGAAAATTTGGTTTATGTTTAATTCCAAGTAAACCATCAATTGATATGTCTTCATCAATTGATGGCCAACTAATTCCATATCCTGATGCAGAAACAACATAATTTTCAAGTTCTGCTTTTGATGCTTTTGCCAAACGTGAAGATATTTCTGCTAACTTGAAAGAGAAATCAGTGCCATCGATTTCAAGAGAAAGGTTATCACTAAAAAATTTAATATAATTTATCTTATGGTACGTTTTCATAACTCTTTCCTCTTTTGAAAATCATCCCATTCTTTTTCGATAAGTTCAAAATATTCAAAAATTATCTTTTTTACATTCCTTTTATCAGAAGCGCTTAAATTATAGGAATACGCTTCTGCGATGTCAAAATTATTTCTATCAAGCCAGTATTTACATTCTCTGTCACCCTTTTGGCAATGTATATGAATTGGCTCATTCCCCTCATTTGAGTAAAAGAAAAATCTCCAGCCATCAATTAACAGAATAGTAGGCACTTAAATTCCTTAATCTTTTAAAACCAAGATATGACTTTTTTAAATATTATACAATCGGAAAATTGCACGATTAGCAAAATGCATTAACAGAATTGCTTTAACTTCTTTAGGTCTTTTTCCTTTAAATTTGTTCAATATAATTTTAGTAATTCCATTTGGATATTAAGATAATGTAGTGCTTAACATAACGAATCTCTAACTTAAACTTAAAATTTATTTTAAAACATATTAATAACAAAGGAAGAAAAGGTCAAGTTAAGATTTGTTTGATTTATTCATGATAATTATTTGGACGGCTAACATAAGAGTTGATAATTGTTTTTGCGATTAAGTTTAATAGAATAAATAATTACTGAAATTAAATACACAACTTAATATAAGTCAATAAATGAAATCGGTAATATAGCGGAAAGTTGCATCATAAATTAATAATTATTATTTTGAAGCGCTTAATTTTGTAATAAAAAACTATAATAAACAGCCGCAGGATAAGATGATTAAAGCATATTTTATTTCGGATTTACATATCGGCGCAGATGAGAGCAAAGAGGAATTTGAAAAACAGAAACGGTTCTTAAAATTCTTAGATAGCATTTATAATAACGCCACTCATCTTTATATAGTCGGCGATTTATTCGATTTTTGGTTTGAATATAAATATGTAATTCCTAAAAAGTATTTTGATTTTTTATGTGAATTTAAAAAATTGGTGAATAAAGGCGTGGAAATTCATTATCTGACCGGAAATCACGATTTTTACTTAGGCGCTTTTTTTGATGAATACATAGGAATAAAAACCTGGCCGAATGATTATGAATTTGAATTAGGCGGCAAAAAGTTTTATCTGTTTCACGGAGACGGGCTTGCTAAAAAAGATACAGGCTATCGTATTTTAAAACGCATTTTAAGAAATAAATTCAACATCCGGCTTTACCGCTGCCTGCACCCCGATTTAGGGATTCCCCTTGCCCGCATTGTATCCGGTTCAAGCCGGAAATATACCAATCAAATAAATAGTCTTCGCGATGAAAGCGATTATATTGAATTTGCCGAAAAGCAGTTTGAGCGGGGAGCGGATTATGTAATTATGGGACACAGGCATAATCCGTTGGTTCATGAAAAACAGGGATGCAAATATGTAAACTTAGGGGATTGGATTAAATTTAACAGCTATGGTTTATTTGACGGAAAGGATTTGGATCTGAAGTATTATAAGAAGTAGCCCCGAAGGGCGGGAATTAGGAATTAGGAATTATTAGATTTTTCTTGTATCAGAGTTAAGCGTAGCGGTCTCTGATACACACGTGGGGAATTATTCCGGCAGTCCGGCGTAAGGGCGAATCGTTTCGGGCGATGATATTGGGATAACAGATGTAAGGGTGAAGCATTTCGGGCAGCGTCGTCACGTATCATCCCGATAATCGGGATTAACTCTGATACGAGGGAAATCGTAGATCAAAAGAGAAGTACGATTGGTAATTGGCGATTGATGATTTAAGAAGTAAAAGATTGTATACTGGAACAGTTGTAAATCCCGATACTTCGGGGAAGTGGTTTGTTGAGTGAAGCGAAATCCCGAATTATCGGGGCAAATCAATTGTTGAACAAAGTGAAATCCCGATTTCGGGGCAGGGCGCTACTCCAATTTTCACCACCATTCCAACATTCCATTCTTCCCATTACTCCAATTCTTCATTAATTCATTAATTCATCAATTCATTAATTCAATTCTTAAACCATTGCAAATAAAAAAAGGCGTCCTAAAGATGAGGACGCCTTTTTTTGTAGAAAACAGTTTAATTATTTCAGAAGCATCATACGTTTGCTAAGCGTAAAGTTGCCGAATTTTAACTCGTAAATATACATACCTGAGGCGACCTTAACCCCGGCGCTGTTTGTGCTGTCCCATTCCTTTAAATGTGAACCGCGTTTAATCATCTCGTTGTTAATCAAAGTTTTAACTTTTTGACCGAGTGCGTTGTAAATAGTCAAGCTTATCTTTTTGTTAATCGGCAGATAAAACTCAATACTGGTAGTCGGGTTGAATGGGTTTGGATAGTTTTGTTCAAGGACGTACTTGTCAGGAGTGATAATAGTCCAGTCGTCATTAATACCGACGGCTTGTCCGAATTCAATAACACGTATCACCTTTTTATCATAAGGTTCACCGCCTACAGAATCCGGCATTCCGCCCCATGCGGAAACCACTTCACGATAGCCGTCACCGTCCATATCAATGTTAGGATAGGGAACGCTTACGAACCAGGAGTAATCTCCTGTAATAGAAGTATCAGGTTCATTATAAATAATAGTCCTTGTGTAGCTTGAGGTGTCTAATAAAGACCCGCTTTGGTACTCATAATCAATAATGCCTTGGCTTGTGCCGCCGCTGTAAATATCTAATCCGTCTGGTACGGTTCCATGATCCTGATCGCCGACCATCATTGTTGAGAAGGGACCTAAATCAAAAGGCGCCGGCTGGACTAATAAAGAGTCGTCTACAGAACCGGTTGGCGCGGTAACCATATATGTTTTTCCATTATGGGTTCCTTCAAGGAATAACTCCTGACTTTCATCTTTATTTAAATCAGTTATAACACAGCCTTTTAAAATGTATGTATCTTTACTTGTGTCAATTTGGGAAATATAATTGGCGATGTGATAAGTATCTTTCGCATCTGACTCGACTACAGCTAAACTTAGTTTGTCATAAACACTGATCCAGCATTCCGGATGACCGTCATTATCGACGTCGCCACAGAAAGCGCCGGTTAAGCTTCCGCCTGCTCCAAGCTCCTCTCTTGTTGCTTTAAATTCACGATTCCATGAATAAAAACCGGTGCTGAATTCACCGTCAACAGACCAGATTGTTATAGTCCTTGATTCAAGATAAGAGCCACTGCCCCAATTGGCAAAGGCAATTTCATTTTGATCGTCGTTGTCAAAATCAGCAAGCGCAATATCTTCGGTACGGTAATACCCTGAATCGTATGCGGCAAAATAGAGCCAGGCAACCTGCTCAAAACCATTATCATTAACGCCGTCCCATTCAAAGATATATAAACCGGCAATGGAATCGTTTACAGATGTTGACCCAACGTATACTACTAAATCAGTTTTAGTATTGGCGTCTAATAAGCCTGCAGCCAATGATCTACAGGGGCTTGAATAACTCGATCCAAAATCCTGCGATTGCCATACTTGTTCAATAGTATTATTAGCGATAACTTCAAAAATTATAACAGACCCGCCGTCGGCATATTGAGTAACAATAATTTCCGGTTTACCGTCCTGATCCATGTCTGTTCCGGATATGACATGTCTTGTGTAGTCTACCAATGAGTCACCGGGCGCGTCGCCGGCAACAAAGTCGAAATTGGTATTATCTCCATCGGTTTGTGCATTTACAAAACAAACTCCGACTAAAAATAAAACCATGCTAAAAGCAATAGCGCTTTTTCTCATAAAAACCTCCAATGAAAATT
>JAUXGF010000106.1 GCA_030622395.1 Calditrichaceae bacterium | reverse complement strand
TGTACAAAACGTCAAGAGTTCTAATTGTTTTTCTACTATTGTCTTTAATTTCACTCTTAGTAAGCTGCGGCGGCTCAACCCGTAAAGTAGCGCGAATTCAAACAGATGAGGTAACTGATATTAGCGGACGCTGGAACGATACGGATTCCAGACTTACCGCCGAGGCTATGATTAAAGATGTGCTTTCAAGACCCTGGCTCTCTGGATTCCAAATGGCTAAGGGGAAGAAACCGGTTGTTATCGTGGGCGCTATCCGCAACAAGAGCAGCGAACACATAGCAGTCGAAGTATTCTCAAAGGATATGGAAAAAGAATTAATTAATTCCGGGCAAGTATCCTTTGTCGCCTCAAAAAAGGAACGCAAGGAAGTAAGAGACGAAAGAATGGATCAGCAAAGTCATTCCTCTCTTGAAACGGCTAAAGAACTGGCTCAGGAAACAGGCGCTGATTATATGTTAAAAGGAACCATAAATTC
Source organism: Calditrichaceae bacterium (assembly GCA_030622395.1). Lineage (GTDB taxonomy): Bacteria > Calditrichota > Calditrichia > Calditrichales > Calditrichaceae > JAUXGF01. The sequence continues at coordinate 7,692 of JAUXGF010000106.1, read as the reverse complement.
CATAGTGGATTCTTTTGAAGGCAAACGAGTGATTTTCTACCAGGTTAATTTAGAATTAATTGATCTTCAATCAAACACAAAAGTCTGGATTGGCGACAAAAAGATTAAAAAGTTTATCGAACAGGATAAGCATAAGTGGTAATAAATATTTGGATTCTTCTTATCTAAATATTACTAATAACATCAGGAGCAAGAGGTGTTTTGCTCCTGATGTTATTTTAAATGTCAATATTCACACCGTATCAGAGACCGCTACGCTTAACTCTGATACGAGAGCGTATTGGTCTGCCTCCCGATTAATTGGGACGGTTTTTGTAACAAATTTATTCCTTTAACTGAGATATTACAAATTCAAATAAAAAATTCATAACTTATATTAGTAATGAATTTAAATATTATATGCTATTGTTTTAGGAGATTATTATGATCAAAAAAATTACCTATTTTCTTCTTCCTTTATACTTTTTAATTATAATAGGCTGCGCCAGCACCAGAACAAGCGTTAATTTTTATAAGCCTATTATGAACGACTTAAAAACAGAGAATTACTCCGCTGCAGCAATTAAAATTGATAAAGCAAAACAAAAAGAAGATTACACCAAAAAAGACAGAGTGTTGTACTATCTGGATAAAGGCGCTGTACTTCATTACCAGGGTGAATATAAAAAAAGTAATGAGTGTTTAGAAGAAGCTGAACGCGCCATGGAAGAACTTTTCACTAAAAGCATCTCTAAAAGCGCCGCCTCTTTTCTGCTGAATGATAATGCTCTCGATTACTATGGTGAGATTTATGAGAATCTGTATGTAAATGTGTTTAAAGCGATCAATTATTTAAAATTAAATAAATTCGACGACGCCTATGTGGAAATAAAACGGGTTAATGATAAGCTGAGAGAGCTGGATGATAAATACAGCAAGATGGTTGAGGAAATGAATAAATCGGATAAAGCGGAAGTGAAAATAGAGAAAAAAACTTTAAAATTTTATGACGACGCTCTGGCTCATTATTTGAGTTATCTCATTTTCCGCGCCGAAGGCGAATATGACAACAGCCGGATTTCAAATGATAAAATTAAAACAGCCTGGAAATCTCAACCTGATGTTTATGATTTTTCTATGCCGAGTATTATAAAAAATGTTAAAGAAAGTCAGGCGCAGGGAAAATATCTTCTTAATGTGATTGCTTTTACAGGGAGAGCCCCTTTAAAATATTCTGTTGGCGGGAAAATTACAACTTACGACAATTTTATTGGCATCAGCAATTTAAGCGTTCCCATTACAGCGCCTAATATTCCGTTTCCCGGCGTAAAGCCAGGTTATCATTTTAAGTTTGCTTTCCCTCAGATACGCCCGCAAGGTTCGGTTATTACTAAAATTGAAGTTTATGTAGATAACAACAAAGCCGGCGAGCTCGAACTTTTAGAAGATATGAGCAAAGTAGCGGTAAATACTTTTGAAATGAAAAAAGATATTATCTATTTAAAAACAATTGCCAGAACTGTAGTGAAAGGAATCGCCGCCGCTAAAGCAAAGAAAAAAATAAAAAAAGAAACCGGCGCAAATCCTTTATTCGGCGCATTGATTAATATTGCGGCAGACGCGTCTGTTGACGCTACGGAAAATCCTGATTTAAGAAACTGGAGAACTATGCCTCAAAACTGCTATATCGGCGAATTTGCAGTTAGCCCCGGCATTCATAATATTATAGTGAATTTTTACAATCGAAACGGGTTGTTAGTTAAGAAAAAAAGTATAGCCAACTATGAAATAAAAAATAATCTGAATTTAATTAATGTTGTATCTTTAAACTAAAAATAACGGGGACGAAAAATGATTTATTTTAAAACAATCAACAGTCTTCTGCTTTTAACAGCCCTTTTCATCCTATTTAGCTGCGCCACCTACGCTCAAAAATCTGCTCCAGCCGACGATAAATCACCATCTATACCGGCATGGGCTGATAACCCGCATAAATTCTATCCAAAAGAATTATACATTGTTGGAGTCGGAACGGGCGATACGCGTAAAGCGGGGGAAGATAACGCCATAGGCACTATTGCTAAGGTTTTCCAATCCGACGTCAAAGTGGATCAAACCTTAATCGAAAATTATATGGAATCGGAAGGCAAAAGTGGATCGGACCTGTCTTTCACTTCACAGATGTTAAACAGGACTTCAGTTGCCAGTCAGCAAAAATTGAAAAATATTAGAATTGAAAAATCGCAATTTTGTTCCACCGATGGGCTACATTACGTTTTAGCTGTTTTAGACCGTGCGGAAACCGAAGAGCTTTATAAGAAAGATATTGAAAATAATGATAATAAAATTTCGGAATATTTCAAGAATTATAAAAACAGTCCGAATAAGCTTAATAAGTTTGCTTTTCTTAGCAAAGCGAAGACAATCACAGATATTAATGAAATTTTAAGACAGCAATATCAAATAATATCCGTAACCGGTGAAGAAGTTCCCGCTTCTATAAAGAAAAGCGAACTTGACAAGGAAATGCGTTCCCTGCTGGATCAAATATCTGTCGCTTTAACTTCTACCGGCGAAACTCCTGTGGAAGTCGGCGATTACGTTAAAGAAACTGTCGGCAAGATCGGTTTCAAAATTGTTGAAAGCAGCGGAGATTTTATTTTTAAATACAGCCTGGATTTACAGCCCGCTAATCTGGGCAGAAAAAATACAACCGGTTATAATTGGAAATTAACAATAGAAGTAAAAGATAATATTAATAACTATTCCTTAAAGGCTTTTAATATTAACAGCAGGACAATAGGTATTTCGCAAGAAGCAGCCCGCGCAAAAATAATGAATAAAGTAAAAAACGAATTGAATAATAATTTTTACAAACAATTTTTAAATTACATTAATTCGTTGTAAATTAGATAAAATTTTAATAATTTGATCTGCATCAATGAAAAAGTTTAAAAAATTTTGAATACTTGTGAAACATTTAAATAATAATTACTGACATTAACCAACTAATTAGGAGATTCATTATGAAGAAGTATTTTTTATTTGCTTTTGTTCTTGTTTTTGCGCTAAGCATGATCACCGCTTGCGGCGGGGGCAAAAAAACTATTAAGCCTTTGACCACAGACGAAGTTTTTGAGGACCCGTTTCAGGATATGATCGATGCGGCTAACGCTATTATTGACGGCGGCGGCGTTGCATCTGTAGGTCAGGGCATTTCCAAACGTCAAGACCTTGCAAAGAAAAAAGCCGTTACCGACGCCCAGGGTCAATTGGCTGAAATTTTTAACACCAAAGTGCAGAAAATGAAGAAATCATTCCAGGAAGAAATTGGAAGCGCGGACGATTCTGAAATTAATGAAGCGTTTACAACGGTCACAAAAACACTGACCAGCACTATGCTTCAGGGAGCTATCACTAAAAAGGTTAAATACACTAAGAATAAAGAAACCGGGCAACTTACAGCCGCAGCTCTTGTTGCAATAGAACCGAATAAAGTAAATATGTCTATTTTTGATGAGATGAAGAAATCAAAACCTAAACTTTATGAACGCTTCAGGGCTTCTCAGGCGTATGATGAATTGAATAAAGAAATGAAAGATTACGAAAAACAGCAAGACAGCGGTTTCTAGTTTTTTCACTTCAATACGGAATAGCCTGCACGCTATTCCGTATTTTTTTATTCATTCTATTTACCTATTCCTAAAAATTATTATTCTTTAGATAACAACAATTCAATTGAAAATGATTAATTTTATACATAGTAATATTAAGACCTTATTTTTTTCCGCTTTGTTCTTTTTAAGCTTTTCTGCTTCTGCGTCAAATATTTATCCTGAATGGTTCATATTTCAGGGCAGATACGATAATTTAATCATCGGATATAGTTACGGCGGTCTATCTTCCGTTGAAGACGCAGAGAATATGTTTTGCGCATATAATGAATGCATCGTTCTCGGAACTTTAGAGATTTACGAAACCGCAGCCGAAGACGATCTATTAAAAAACAGTAATTATTTTTACTATTTTTCTACTGATTCTTTAGAAGAAATTCATGGACGCCTGATTCAGATTGACCGGTTTGACGTAAGTGTATTTACAAAAGATTACATATCTGCTTTTGTCATAGATTCTACTATAGATTCAACATTTGAATTTGAGGCTCCGAGAATCAAAATCGAAGATTTATCCCGTCCCCAATGGATAGATAAAGATTTTATGGAAGACGATCAATTTTATTATGGAAGCGGCATGTATACCGCAATAGGAAATGAAAATGACGGCTGGAAAACCGCGGAAGAACAGGCTATTTTTACCATATTAACCAATCTTGCAATAGAAATGCATGAAGTTAAAATATTAACACAGGAAAGCTATAACAATGAAGAGGAAGTAAGTTATATAGAGCAAATTTACTTTTTAAAACTAAAATACTTATTGCGCAATATTTCCATTATAGAACGCTTCCCGGATAGGGCTAATAAACTATATTATGCATTGGCGCGCATAGCTAAAAATGATATTATATCGCCTATGTTAAAACAAAAATCCCATCAATAAAAATTAATATCTTATGAAAGGATTTTATATGCGTAACATTATACTAATCCTGCTGATTTCTATCTTACCGCTATTTGCCTACGACTTTAAAGTAACAATTAAATGGGATGAAATGGCAATGGGCGGCGAAGCTGAAGGTGTGCTTCAATACTATCATGATGGAAAAGTGGAAATTATCCGCGGGAATTTAAGCAAACCTTCCAGCGACGGCAATGTAACGGTTAACCGCACATTCGCAGGCGGGTCGCAAGAATTTGTTATCAATAATTCTAAGGGAAAACTTTTTAATATCTGGGCTGTTAACGCCTTAATGGATGAAGATTTTGCAGAAGAAGAAGACTTTTTTATGCTGTCCGAATCAAAGGTAACCGTATTGATTGAAGATAATGTAAACAATCAAAGTTACCAGGTGCAGGTTCCGCCCAAAACAAAAGGTTTGGTTTTCAGAGGGGGAGCGATTGTTGACGGACATTTTTGTAATTTCGTGGAAATGTATCAGCAGCAGCGCATCTATCATGTTGCTATGGTTAACGCCGCCAACGGACAGCTATTGCCGAGTGTCAGCGTAGTTATTAAAAACATACGAACCGGAGAAACAATCGCTGCCGGCGTCACAGATGAAAAGGGAATTTTTACTCAAAAATTCGATTACGGCAAGTATTCCGTAAAATTTACCAAACCCGGCTTTTTATCATCACAGCATGAGTTCGAAATGGATTTAACCGAATTACCGGTAAGTATGAGTTTTGCACTTTCGCCGGAAATCCGCCAATTCAGAATTGTTTTAACATGGGGTCCCTATCCAAAAGACCTTGACGCTCATCTGGCAGGTCCTATGCCTGAGGGAGGCGATTTTCACATTTGGTGGAACAAAAGAATTATGATCGGCGGCAAGAATTTCTTAGATATTGATGATAAGAATATGTATGGACCGGAAACCATAACAATTTACAAACCTGCCAGAGGGATTTATGAATACGCCGTACATAATTACAGCGGCAGAAATCGCAGGCACAGCCAGGATTTATCATTCAGCGGCGCGCATGTGGACGTTTATGCCGAAGGCAGACTTCATTCAAGCTATAACGTTCCCTATGGGCAGGAAGGAAATGTCTGGAAGGTTTTTAAAATAGACGCTAATCACCAGGTTGTCCCAATTAATCAACTTTATGACGAAAGTAATAGTTCTCGCGTAATACAATAAAAAACATCTTAAACAATAAATTTTAACCCGGCATAAGGTTTTACTTTTATTAAAAAATCTTATGCCTTTTTTATAAAGAGGAATGATTATGCCGGATAAATTTAAACAATTAGTGTTAACGCTGTTCGTTTTCTTAATTGGCTTCAGCCAGATTCATGCTCAGGATAATTATCAAAAGTGGCTAAAAAAAGACCAGCAGCAGTTTAACAAATTTTTAGAAGAAGAAGACCGCGCCTTTCTCGATTTTTTAAAAAAGGATTGGCAGGAATATTTATCGGCGCAAGGCATTGTATTTGATAAAAAGCCCAAACCTAAAAATATTCCTGTGGCAAAAAAGAAAGATAAGCCGGAAGCTCCCCTGGTTGATAAAATTAAAAAAGTTAAAGATATCCCCGTACCACAGAAAAAACCGCTTCCGCCTCCTCCCCCAAAACCGCCGGTAAAAAAGCAGGAGCATGTCATAACTATTAATTACTTCGGAGCTAATGTATCTGTTAATTATAAAAGGGATTTTAAACTGGATTTAAAAAGCCCTATAAATAATGAAGTTATTTGCGCAGCCTGGCAAAGAATGGGCAGTTCTAAATATAAAGATTTATTAAAGCAGCTTCAAAATCATAAAAAACAAATGGCGCTTAACGACTGGGGCTACGTACTGCTTGTACATCAAACTGCAAAAAAGATATTTCCCGGTTCAGAAAGTAAAAGAAATTTATTTATCTGGTTCTTAATTATAAAATCGGGTTATGACGCCAAAATTGCCTACAAAGAAAACAATATCTTTTTACTGCTTCCAAATGAGAATTTGATTTATGAAAACCGTTATGTAACTTTAGATAACAAAAAATTCTATTTTATCAGTATTGACGGCAAAGTAAATCTCGACGGCAAGGTTTATACTTACAACGGTAAATACGAAGGCGCAAATAAATTGATCGCTTTAAAATTACCGGCGGTTCCTCAAATTACAAATAAAATTATCAGTAAATCGCTTCATTTTAAATTTAAAAATAAAGAATATCAAATTGACGTTCAGTATGATAATGATATAGTTGATTTTTTTAAGAAATATCCACAGACAGAAATTAAGATTTATTTTGAGGCGCCCATTTCAAATTACGCCGATTATTCCCTTTTGAACGCCCTCAAGCCTCATGTTAAGGGAAAATCGGAATTAGAAGCGGTGAACTTTCTATTACGATTCATCCAAACTGCCTTTGACTATAAAACAGACGATCAACAATTCGGCAGGGAAAAATATTTAATGCCCGAGGAAACAATCTTTTATCCAAGTTCGGATTGCGAAGACCGTTCAATTTTATTTTCCTACCTTGTGCGGCATTTATTAGGTATGGAAATTATTGTACTTGACTACCCCGGACATATCGCCACGGCGGTGCATTTTAGCAGTGATATTCCCGGCGACGTAATAAACTATAAAGGCAAAAAATATACAGTCTGCGATCCTACATATATTAACGCCGACGCGGGAATGGCTATGCCAGAATTTAAAAAAGTTGAACCTAAGGTTATTCAGCTTTAAATTGAGATTTTTTGTTACGGGTAGTTTCATCCCTAAAAATAGGGATGTGAAAAATTAACTTTAAAAAATAAAGTAAGATAATTGTTAGGCAGAGAGCGTGGGTAAGGGTTTTTATCACTACATATTTCAACGAAACGTTTTGTGTGATATACTATAGTTTTTTAACTCCATTACAGGAAAAAGCTTATGAACAGTAAAATGACATTGATTTATTGGAAAGGTGAAAAGTTCTGGCTTGGTAAACTCCTCGAACATCCTGAGATAATGACGCAAGGTGAAACCTTTGAAGAACTAGAAGAGAATATTAAGGATGCTTATCTAATTATGGCGATGGATGATGTACCCCAAGAATACAAGATGAAAAAAATAGCGATATGAAACGCAAACAATTTGTTAGTCAGCTTGT
>JAUXGF010000354.1 GCA_030622395.1 Calditrichaceae bacterium | reverse complement strand
TACTCAGGATTATCTTTGTTGATTTTATTGTCCCCTATGTCATTACTAGCAATAAGTTTTTGAGAATTATTTTTTAGATCATATTTTTCATCGCTGACTAATGTATCTTGCGCCCCGGCGTTTGTTTGTTGTTGACCTGTTATAAGGCTGTCGCTCAAAGCCGGGCTCATGTTATTTTTAAAGCTTTCATAATAATAATAAAATATCAGAATAATACTCATAGCTGCGGCTGCAACAATCCATTTACGCAAACCTGAAACGGTGGTAGGTGAATTAGTGTGATTTTCTACTGTAAGTTGTTGGTATTTTAAAGTGTGTGATCTTATTATTTTTACTATTCCGCCGGCGTCGGTAATACGTTTGCCGGCGTCCTTAACTAATAATTTTTCTATTAGATCGCTAAACCATTTTGGAAGAGAAGGGCGAATGGAATTAACAGGCGGAGGGTTTGACGTTAGGATTTTTGCAAATATTTCGCCATACTGCGGCGCTTCAAAAGGATGATCGCCTGCCGCTAATTGGTAAAATATAATCCCTAAAGAAAATATATCGCTGGCGGTTGTCAGCGGCAGATTATTAATTTGTTCCGGCGACATATATAACGGCGTTCCCAATAAAGCGCCGTCCGTAGTTACACGGTTAAGAGTTGTATGTAATGTGATTCCGAAATCGGTTAATTTTATTTTGTTATTCAGGTCGACAAGAATATTTTCCGGCTTTAAGTCGCGGTGGATGTAGCCTTTGTTATGTAAAACCGCAACGCTCTCAGCTATCTGATAAGCAAAATCAATGATTTGTTCATCGTTGATTTGATATTTTTTTAGATAGTCATTAAGGTTGTAACCTTCCACGAATTCCATGGAAATAAAATATTTGCCTTCCGCCTCGCCAAAATCATAAATTGAAACAATGGCGTCGCTGTTTAAATCGGCAACGATCTTTGCTTCCCTTTCGAATCGTTCAATCAGTGTTTTATCGCCGCCGCTGTAAACCTTTAATAAGGTCTTTCTTTCTAATTTTTTATGCCTGGCGATATAAACGCTGGAAGGTCCGTTTGCGGATAAAGTTTCCAGAATATTGTAATTACCAATTGATTCCATTTATTTCTTTTTTAATTATATTCCAAGTTCTTTTGCTTTTGCCTGCAGCGAACGCAGGGATATTTTTAAGCTGTCCGCTGCTTTGGTTTTATTGCCGCTGAAGGCTTTAATTCGCTGGCTAATGAGCAGATTTTTCATATCTTCCATAGTGCCGCTAAAATATTCATCAAGCTTTTCAGAATCAATATCATCGAATTGAATATTTTCTTCTTCTATAATTAAATTTGTAATTAAAATGAGCGCTCGATTTAGAATATTCTCCAATTGTCTTACGTTGCCGGGCCAACTGTAATTCATCAATTTATTTAAAGCGGATTTGCTCAACCGGAGCTCGGAAGGAACATCCGCTTTTTTTAGAAAATGATCTATGAGTAAAGGAATATCAGATTTACGCTCTCTAAGCGGCGGGACCACAATGTTGATTACATTCAGCCGGAAGTAAAGGTCCTGCCGGAAAGTTCCTTCTCTAACCATAGCCGCCAAATCTTTATTTGTAGCGGCTAAAATTCGCACATTGACTTTACGAATAATATTTTCACCAAGACGTTTTATTTCTTTGTTTTGTAATACGCGTAAAAGTTTAGCCTGCAGCTCCGGATTGAGGTCGCCGATTTCATCAAAAAAAAGCGTTCCTCCTTCAACAGCTTCGAATAAACCGATCTTATCGCTGTCAGCCCCGGTAAAGGCTCCTTTCTTATATCCGAATAATTCGCTTTCCAAAATAGTGCTGGGGATATTGCCAATGTATTGAGCTATGTATGGTTTATCTTTCCTGTTGCTTAAATCATGAATAGCGTTTGCCGCCAAGTCTTTACCGGTGCCGTTTTCACCGCTGATAATGACTGATGCATCCGACTTGGCAACCTTAGCGATTAATATGAAAAGGCGCTGCATTGCAGACGACTCGCCAATGATAGCGGGAATTTTAACATCCTGCTCTAATTGATTCTTTAATAAAATATTTTCGCTTTCCACATATTTTTTATTCAGCGCCTGTTCCAGGGTTAACGATGCGATCGGCGCAAAAAAGGATAAAAACTGACGGGACGATTCGTTAAAACTCTGCCTGTTTTTACGGCTGTCAAAATATAAAATACCGTAAACTTCATTTTTAATAATTAACGGAAAGGCTAAAATGGCGTGAATTTTATTTAAGATAACGCTTCGTTTTTTGGAATAATTTTCATCCGCCAGCGTATCAAAAGATAAAACAGCTTCTTTGCTCTCTAAGACTTTGCGAAAAATTGTCTGGGAAAACTCGATCTTTGATGGATCCTGATTATCGCTTGTTTTGATTGTTCTGCGATCAAAACGGTTATATGTTTTGTCATAATATATAAAAGCGCCGACCTCTGCGCCTGTTTCCTTCATTAATTCATTTAGGATAATCTCTAATATATTTTCTTCATCAGCTATGCTTGCCATTTGACGGGTCATAGTATTAATTGCATACAACTGGCTGGGCTGAAGTTTATCGTAAGTTAAATCTAATTTCATAATATTTACTGGTAATATTGGAAAAATAATTGCCCTGACAGACAAATATTGCCTAATTGATCTTCCACTTGTAAAAGCCAAATATGTGTACCGCTTTTCAGATTTTCTATAATAGCCGGATCATCTAATATATACTGATTTTGATCGGACGAAATATTTTTAAAGACGTCTATTAATTTAACCTGTCCGGAAAATTCGTATAAAACAACATTGTATGTATAAAAGAAATCTAAGTTATTTTTTTGCCATGTGAAAGTAATATTACCTGTCGCTGAACTATCGCTGTTTGGGGTTAAGGGGTACAGCGTTTCATTGATTACCCGTTTTATTGAATACGGCTGAGAGGCAATACTGTCGCCATTAATATTTTGCACGATTAAATCAAAATTAAGTTCCGGCAAGGCTTCGGGAGTTATATTACCGGGAAGATCGTCAATATTAATACTTGTCTGATATATATCGACGCTTGAATTGTCAAGTTCTAAGGTATCGTTGAAAATATCTTGCCGGAGTTTTAGAATGACATTTTCAATATCGTCCTGTCCGTCAGTATCAGTTATTTTCGCCCTCATTTGAATAAAAGTTTTATCATCGTAGCTGAAATATATAGAGTTGAAATTTGTTTCTTCTATTTGAGGTTTTGCGTTTAAGTAAATATCAAAATTATTATTTTTGCTTAGCGGAGTAAAAAGTGTAGTATCCTTAAAATATCCGTTGGCGTCGGCAATAATCAATAATGAATCAGTTTCTTTATGATACCACTGCTTAACGCCGGAAGCGTCGGTTCTGCCGGACAATCCTAATTTTTCCTCAATTAAAAGCGCGTTTTCTATCCCGGAAGAATTATTTAAATGATGAACCGTTATCTTTGTGGATACAGGCGCCTGATAATTATCGGCATTAGGATCATAAGGATTTTCCCTGGGAGCGTCGCAGGCTATTAAAAGCCACAGACATATCAAGAAAATATATACTGTTATGTAATTAAATATTTTTAACATATCAAAACTGACAAAATAAAAGTTAACTAAATATACATCGTTTTCCTAAATTTTCAATTAAAGTTCATATCCCCAGGTTTCAAAATTGCGTGTGCAATTCCGGGCAATCTTCTGGCGAATATCATCATCAATTTCATTATATTTATTTTTTTCGTAATTAGAATATTCCTGAATATAATTATCCAAATCGGGTTTCATTTGTTCAAAACCGTCAATTTTCAGGTCGCCATATATTTTTTTAATCACTTCCAAGGGCTGTGCTTCAATATCTTCAAATGCAATATCAATAAATTGTCCATCATCTAATAAATTACGATCTTTAAAAAACGCATCATACATTTC
>JAUXGF010000372.1 GCA_030622395.1 Calditrichaceae bacterium | reverse complement strand
CTCCTTCTTTTTGTTTTTTCCTTCTATTGTATCAGACTTGGTATGAATAATAATCCCCTGTGATTCATCCTTCCATAAAACCGAATAAAAATAGCCGGGAATTTGACTGCGCAGAAGTTGGTTTGCTTTCTCAATACCCAGCTTATTTTGAATAAAACTAATCAATTTTGAATTTTGGCTCAGTTTAATCTGCGGATACCGTCCTTCCTGATTGATGTTCAAATTATCCGCAATTAGCTCCGCCTTTTTTTTGATCATAGATTTATCAACCTTAATTTCAATTCCGCCAAAGGGATGGATTCGTGGATAAAGTTGCAGAATAATAAATATACTAAGCCCAAGAAAAAGAAGATATATCAATGGATGTATTATTTTTTTCACAGTGTTCCGCTTTTTCTATTAATAATATTCAGAGGATAATTAAAAACAATAAAGTATAAAAAAGCAATTCATTGCAAGATATTGCTAAAATTATACATAACACCTCAGATAAAGGTGGGTACAAGAGCTCGTTATAAAAATTAACGAAGCGTCACTATAAATATCAGAGACCGTCCCGAATATTCGGGACGGTCTCTGATACAAGAGGGTAGTGCCCGCATCCCGATTAAAACCGGTAAAAGGGAATTATTCAAGTTTATTAAAAATCGGTTTAGAGGGGTTATTAAAAAATTCCGCTTAAAAAAATAGTTTTATTTTATTTCATTGTTTTCAACAATTGTATTATCCAACACAAACTGCAAAGCCTGTTTTATAGCGCTTTTAACGCGGTTCTCATCCTGACCATCGTAAAATATAATCCGATTATTTTCATTTTTTAAAATTTCATCTTCTATATCCGAAAGATCGGCTTCTTTTTCAAGTCTCGGCGCGGCAAACAAAAGCGGCGTTTCATAACGTTTTTTATAATAATCGTAAAAATCGGCGAATGCCGGCTCTTCCCAGTTAAAAAGGAATAAGCAGAACGGCGCCTTTGGAATAATACGATCCCATATATAGTAATTATCTTTTTCGGGAAAATTTTCTAATAGATAAAGATAGATACATTTTTCACTTGTTAACCGAAACTCAAGATGCCTGAATCCTTTATAATTACGGTCAGATTCTACAGGCAGGGATTCTAAAAAATCATTTGCCTGATCGGAATTTATGGCTACAATTGGAATTTCCAAAATATCTATCATTCCGTTTCCTCCAAAATTTTCAAGAATGATTGAATGCGCTCGGAATCATTAAACAGATATGACTTTTTATTTAAACTTTGCAGCATTTTTTCTTCAACGAGAGCGACTCCGTTTTTTGAACTATCTTCAACTTCTTGCTCATCATTGGACTTAGAAAAAACTTTATTGATTATCTTTTGAAATCCGGACATGTTTTCATATTCTTGTATTTTCTTTAAACGAGCCTGATATTCTTCCTGATTTACCAGCCATTTAATATTAATCCATTTTTCAAATTTTTGAATTACAGAAACAGAATCGCCGGCATAACTTTCTAAAAACCGGTCAATAGTAAAACCGTTTTTAAACATTAGTATACTCTCCCGGTCTTTTGAACTTATCTCTTCATAATTCAAATCCGGCGAAGCATATAAAACAGAATCCTTAGCAGGCAGCTTTTTCAATAATTTATCCTGTAAATTAATATGACTTAAACATTCCAGAATAATTTGTTGATTGTTCAAACGAATATGTTCCCTGCGTTTTTCACGATCCAGTTTGGTTGTAAATTGCCCTTTAAACCACGTTGCCATTATTTTAACAGCTTCCAATGGATTATATTCCAAATAACGTGCGTTAACCAACTTTCCTTTATTAAAATAGATTTCTCCTTTTCGACCGCTACTCTGAATTATAAGTAAGCCGTTTTTCTTGCCGTCTTTGCAAACCTGAATTAAATCAATCACATTAAATTCTTCAAGTCTTCCCTGAATTTGACCCTTGCTTGATAAATCACCGCTCCCAAAATCCAATAGTAATGCTCTTAAAATAAACTCAAGTTCTTTACGGTTAATGGGTAGTTTTATTAATTCGATAGAGCCCAGCTTCCATATCATTTCCCTGCTTTTCCAATCCATCTGTTTTGTAAAACAAACAAAGGGAATATTGAGCTGTTTTTTATTATATATTTCAATCCAATCTAAAAGCAATTCAATATCTTTGCTGACAAAAAAAACAAGCGATGGTTTCTCCAAAGGTAAATACTTCATCGCTTCATTAATATTAGACGACCAGGAAAAATGTATTGGCAAATGTCCAAGCTTGTCATAAAATAGATTAAAATATTCTTGATCGCTGCTAACTACAAAAACATCTTTCATTCTTCAGCCTCTTTTTCTTCTAATTTTTCTTCCTGTATCTCATCTAATGGTTTTAATGCAAGCAGCGCTTTCCTGACGCTTTGTAAATCATTTGGCTGGTATATAACCCAATTTATTTTACCAGGTAATTTAAATTTCGAACAAACTGACTGTTTTTCTTCATCAGTTGAAATATTAGTAACGGCAATTACAATAGAAACAGGATATTTATTTATTAAATGATTAATTATATAATTAATATACTCAAACTCTTCGCTTTCTTTACCATCAATCAGAAAAATATAACCGACTAACCCTTCGGATATATTTTCCACGGTTCCTATAACCATCTGATCCATTACTACGCCGAATAAAAGAAGGTCTAATTCCGCGCCTAACTGTATATGGGCTAAATCAATATCTTTTTCATTTTGAACAGCGCTTTTAGATTTTGTTAATTGGCGGATAAATTCAGTTTTCCCGGCGGAACGAGACCCTAAGATAATTAACTTGCCGGTTCTTTTATCTTCAATATTCAGATTTTCCTTTAGCTGTATTATTTCATTTTTATTTAAAATAATTTCATCTAAACCGGAGTTACTAATATTGTCATCTAAAACTGATTCATCTAATACTGCTTTATCAGGCTCTTTGAAAATTAAAAAACCATCCCTTTTTAATTGCAGCAGCTTTTCAACTGTTTCATAACAAGTATAAAATGGGTTTTCTAAAATTTCTTTAACTTCATGTGGGTTCTCAAGGTGCTCTATAAATTTCTTGTCTATATCCTTATTCGAGATAAGCAAATCGCCAACATTTTTAACGCGTATAACACTATAAACAGAACCCAATTCTTTTAGATGAGCGATATACTTCTCACGATAATTTTCCGCCAACAATAAAAGTCCAATATTACTTAATCTAATATTATTGACGGGATTTTCCTGTTGAGTAGAAGCAAATGTATAGGCTCCTTTCTTCCAGAACAACATGTGAAATACTGCGCTTTCACCGGAATGTATTCCAACCCGCGCATCATCAATATCGCCGTTATAAAAATAAATTTTGCCGCTGTTATTTTCCGTGACAATTTTTAAAATACCAGACCGGTTTTCCCTGCCTAAGGTACTTATTAACACCGGCAGGGGCATATCTTCCAAATTTCCTTTGCTAAATAAACGATGTCCTCCGAATTCGCTCGATAAAATACTTAGAAGCCATCTTAAGCTGTAATATACTTCTTCTAATGAGTACGAGCTATCGTACACCCAACGCGCTCCAAGTTCATAAAAAGCTAAACGCCGGTTGGCGTCTTCCGGAACATTATAAACAATCACATTCCGATTATTAAGTATTTTAAAGAAACTGATAACTTTATTTCTATCCGCCGTAACAATTGACCTGTAATCGATTAAAATGATTAAAAAAGTTTCATCTGCAAGTT
>JAUXGF010000259.1 GCA_030622395.1 Calditrichaceae bacterium | reverse complement strand
GATCGCTGTAAAAGAAGTCCGCAGTTCTGCTTTACGGGAAGCACTAAAGAC
The DNA here is from genome assembly GCA_030622395.1 of Calditrichaceae bacterium. Classification (GTDB taxonomy): domain Bacteria; phylum Calditrichota; class Calditrichia; order Calditrichales; family Calditrichaceae; genus JAUXGF01. The sequence goes on along the minus strand of JAUXGF010000259.1, from coordinate 4,964 downwards.
AGACGATATTATAACGGCGGTTAATAATCATAGGGTTTCCAGGATTGAGGACGTCGAATTTATTTGCGACGGCTATTCTATAGGTGAAACGGTTCAGGTTAATCTGCAAAGGTCGGGAAGGCAATTATCCGAAACAGTTGTTCTGGAAACTTTTTACTCTGTATCATATTTAGCTCTTTTATGCTTTTTAGGCTCCATTTTTTTTGCTATCGGATTATTTGTAGTGATCAAACGACCGGATGATAATGTGGCGCATATCTATCATTGGTTAGCCGTTGCCGTGGCAATAATGAGTACGGCAACCTGGGGCCGGTTTACTATCGCTCCATTTGGATTGGGCTATTTGCCGCGCCTTGCATTTTCCACAGCTTATGCTTTTGTACCGGCTTTATTTGTGCATCTTAGTTTTGTGCTTCCCAGGCGTAAATGGCCGTCCTTTTTCAAATTATCAGCACCGCTGTATGTTATCTCTATTCTGCTTTCAATGTGGATGACAATTACTTTTTTAATTGCCGTTAATCCGCTTTCCATGGATTGGTTCCATAAATTTATGAACGGATTCAACGCTACGCGCTGGTTTTTTGCGCTTAGCATTATTTTGGGAGTGGCTAATTTTATTCATTCTTATCTAACAGCAAAGGAAGAAGCGGAAAGGCGTAAGCTGCGCTGGATAATGTTAGGTATAATTATAGGACCGCTCAGTTTTGTATCCCTCTGGCAAATTCCTCAAACGCTTACCTCTGTCGGACTTGTGCCGGAAGAGATTATCCTGTTGATCCTTACGATTACTCCGCTCACATTTGCCATTTCAATAGTTCGATACCAATTTTTAGATATTGATTTGATTTTCAATCGCAGCGCTGTTTATTTCTTTGTGCTTAGCGGACTATTGATTGTGTACGCCGGTATTGTGGCTGCTGCTGCTGCTGTTGTGGCAATCATCGGCGCTTTCACATTAAAGGCGTCGTTGATTGTATCGACTGTTGCGGCAGTGGTTGTCGCTTTGCTGTTTGAACCCGTTCGTAGAATAATGCAAAAATTTGTTGATAAGAAATTTTTCCATGTACTCTATAATTACCGCATCGCTCAAAGTAAGTTTACGAGTGAGATTAATCAGAGTCTTGATATCAAGCAGCTTGCCGCTTTCATTATCGAAAAATTAGATGACCTGCTGCGCCTCAGATGCAGCGCCTTTTATTTATTAACCGAACCTGATAAGCGCTGGCAATTGCTGTCTCAAAAAGACTGGATTTACAGCCAGGCGGATTTAATTGAACATCTTTTAAAAATTGCCGGTAACTCCGCGCTGCAAATAATCTCTCTGGCAGATTATATTGAAACCGGCGTCGAGTTTAAGGAGGCTAACGCTCAAATTTTTACAGACAGCAAAATAGCCCTGGCAATGCCCTTCAGGTCGCAAAGCAGAGAAATCACCGGTTTTCTGATCTTAGGCAAAAAAAAATCCGAAGTCCAATTCAGCTTGGAAGATATTGATCTGCTTAAAACAATCTGCAGCCAAATCAGCCTGGCTGTCGAAAGAATCCGCTTGCAGCAGAAGCTCCTTATTCAACACGCCGAGACGCAGCGGTTAGATGAATTGAATCAATTAAAATCGTATTTTGTATCCAGCGTTTCTCACGAGCTGCAAACGCCGCTAACTTCGATTAAAATGTTCGCCGAGCTTTTAAGAACCAAAAAGAAGATTTCCCAAAAAGATAAAACTGAATACCTGGAAATTATCGAAGGGGAAAGCGGGCGATTGTCACGGTTAATTAAGAATGTCCTCGATTTTTCTAAAATGGAACGCGGCGTAAAAGAATATAATTTTTCAAAGATTAATTTAATTGATAAAATTGAAGATGTGCTACGTTCTATGAAATATCAATTGGATCAGCATGGGTATGAAGTGGATTTAAATCTTTCGGAACAAAAGATAACAATTACTGCGGACGGCGACGCAATTGTGGAAGCGTTTACTAATTTGATTTCTAATGCCATAAAATATTCACGGGACGAAAAGTACATTTCAATTTCCGCTTCAATCGAAGATAATTTCGCCGTAATCCATGTAGAAGACAAAGGTATGGGAATTCCCTTAGAAGAGCAGGATCATATTTTTGATACATTTTACCGCGCCGAAGATAAAAAAATTCAATCGCTTGCCGGCGCGGGATTGGGCTTAACAATTGTCCGCCATATAGTGGAAGCTCACAACGGAAAAATTGAAGTGGAAAGCTCTCCCGGTAAAGGGAGTAAATTTAGTTTATATTTGCCATTGGAGGCAGGTAATGAAAAGCATCTTAATCATTGAAGATGATTTATCAATATTAAAAGGTCTGCAAGCCAGTTTGGAAGAGGAAAATTATAATATAATAACCGCCTCCGACGGCGAAAAGGGCTATGAATTGGCGCAGCGTGAAAACATTGATTTGATCATTCTCGATTTAATGCTGCCCGGTAAAGGCGGACAGGATATTTGCCGCGATCTGCGAAGCGAAGGAATTGACACTCCCATCCTTATGCTGACCAGTAAAAACGAAGAGATCGATAAAGTTTTGGGATTGGAAACCGGCGCCGACGATTATGTGACTAAGCCGTTCAGCATCCGCGAATTGCAGGCGCGTATCAAAGCCCTTCTGCGCCGCGCTTCCCCGATAAAAAAGGAAGTCGATACTTTTTCTTTTGGCAATGTGCATCTCGACTTTATCAGATTAGAAGCTTTGAAAAATAAAAAGCCGGTGAAACTTTCCGCCAAAGAGTTTGAGATTTTAAAATTCTTTATTCAGCATGAAGGTGAAATGGTCAGCCGGGATATGCTTTTGGATGAAGTCTGGGGATATGATATTTATCCCACAACCCGCACCGTGGATAATTACATTCTAAGCCTGCGAAAAAAGATAGAAGACGATCCGGCAAATCCGCAGCATCTGTTAACGCTTCATGGGGCGGGATATAAATTTAGAATATAGTAAAGAAAATAATTAATGGAAAAAAAGTAAGAAGTAGGAATTGGGAATTTGGGATTGGGTTCTTAGGAGTTTTCTTGTATCAGAGTTAAGCGAAGCGGTCTCTGATACACACGGGGAGAATTATTCCGGTAGTCCGGCGTAAGGGTGAAGCGTTTCAGGCGATGATATTGAAATAACAGATGTAAGGTTGAAACATTTCAGGTAACGTCGTCAAATATTCAAATAGTCAATTTTCCGCTCTTTAAATTCAGTGTAGATCGGTGTTATTCGGTGGCTAATTTGGAATCCTGAAGAAGTGGAATTTATTATTTGTGATTTGTTTTTCCCGGTTTATCCTGCTTAGGTTAACTGGGATTTTAATTTATCTTCAATATCTATAAATTAACATTATAGATTTGTAAAAAATCAGTGGGAGTGCATACTGGGATCTTACTCGGTTTATAATCTCCGGTATTTCGCGTAATAATAAAATTTACATTCTGATCAAGAGCAGAGAAATATTGAAGCGCATTCTCGAAATCTTTAAATTTTAATGACAATGCTTTATCAACATGCTCTTTCTTCACAGGAAAAATATTTATAAACAATCTTAATTTTCTCAAACTCTCTAATGAAAATTCTTTGGATTTAAATTTTCTTAAAATATAATTAAGGTTAGCGATAACTATTGGAGATGTGAAAGCTTCTATTTGTTTCTTTTCTGCTAAGGATAGTAATACTGATGAATCTGTGTAAAATGGATATCGTTTGGCAAGAACATCTAAAATAACATCTGAATCAATAAAAACTTTTTGCATTATTTATATTTCTCTATTAAAAAATCCGTGTATTCTTCTTTAATATCTATATTTTCCGGCAATTTAATAACGCCGGATAATTCTTCTACAATCGGGCTAAGCGTACTTTTATTTGTAGAATGTTTAGTTAAAAAACGAAAATAATTTTCAACCAAAAGAGATAGACTGGTATGATTTTTTAGGGCGTATTCTTTTGCTTTTTGAATAACAACCTGATTTAAACTTAATGTTAGTTTACTTGCCATTATAAACCTCCTTGACATTACGTATAAAAGATATATAAAACTATACGTAATGTCAAGGTTGAAAATAATTTTCAAAATATAATTATTTTTTATATGCGGCGGTCGAGTTAGGCGCTTATCAGTTAAGTCTTTGATTTTTTGTGAAAAATATTTTAACCTAATTCCTGAAACGCCTTTTGTTTCAAGGGATTGCGAGAGATTTTATTTCAATCCAACTTATATCCTGTAATGATCTGGATGGTAATGTCAATAAATCAATATTCAATGACCAAAGAAAGTTTGTGATTTCATTATTTGTCCCGAACCGTCGGGATGATATTTATTATTTGTGATTTGTTATTTCCGGTTTATCCGGCTTAGGGTGTTGTAAGCAAGTTATTACCATTATAACATTTCTTCAGAATCTTCTTCAACATCGTCTGTCTCATTTTCCGGATTTAATTCATTTAATTTTTCCCGAAGCGTTTCAAGAAACATTGAATTAGCAAAAGCTGTGTTATTTACAATAGCTTTTAATTTTTCTATTTGCTTATCCGAATCTTTTTCCGCCAAAGCCTTAGCGGCTAACAAAGCCACTGCAATATCTTCATCGCTTATTGACACTAAACTTGATTGTATCCAACCCTTCTTTTTATTTTCTTTACCTACTACTTCTATCCAATCATTATCTGATTTTAAAATTGCCGCCACTTCCATTGGTAGAAATTCTTTATTTGTAGCCGTTAATAAATCCGGTCTGCGGTATATTGTAGCCTTTTTAACGGCAACGGATGGTTTTGCTTCTTTGGCTATAACATAAGCAGAAGCCCAGCCCTCTGTCCCGTCGGACAATCTAATATATAAATACTCTCGATTTTTATTACTTGAATCGATTACTGTTTTCCCTAACCAGGTAACTTTCTCTCCTAAAGCCATAGCTGACAGCCATTTAGCTTTCCGTGAAGGCTGCACTC
>JAUXGF010000225.1 GCA_030622395.1 Calditrichaceae bacterium | reverse complement strand
GGCTGTAAATATTTGGATATGGGTTTAGTGAAAAATCAAATGCAGGAAGGGTGGTCGAAATTGGCGCGAGCGGTGTAACCTTCATTCCGCTACGCTCCATTCCGGTTACACCGCAGGAGTGATGGTTAGGGAGTAATTTACACAAGATTTAGGGCTTGACTTTGATATAGTAACATATTTTTGTTTTACTAATCATAAAGAATCTCAAATATCTGAGAAGAATATATAAAGAATCTGAATAAATCAGGAGTTGTCAAGAATGGTTCTTATCTTTTTTGTCAGGGTATTTACTGTATAAGGCTTTTGCAGGTAGTTAATGCCTTCCACAAGTTCTCCCTGCTGAACAATATATTCATCTGTATAGCCGGAAGTATATAGAACTTTTATGGACGGAAAAAATATTTTTAATTTTTCGGCAAGTTGAAGACCTCCCATTTTAGGCATAACTACATCGCTAATGAGAAAATCTATTTGAAGATTTTTTTCTTTTATCATCTCTATGGCATGAAGTCCGTTGTCAGATTCATATACTTTATATCCGGATAACTTCACGGCGGTAAAGGCGAATTTTCTAACATTATAATCGTCTTCAACAATTAAAATTGTTTCGCTTCCGGTTGTATCTATTTGCTTTGTTCTATGTTCTTTATCATCAGTAAGCTGTTTTTCTTTAGAGCAGGGCCAATAAATCCTGAATGTCGTTCCGCAGCCCGGTTCACTGTAAACATAAATGCATCCATTGTTTTGCTTCACTATCCCATAAACCGTAGAAAGCCCCAAGCCGGTGCCTTTCCCCTCTTTCTTTGTAGTAAAAAAAGGTTCAAAAATTTTATCCTTTGTTTTAGTATCCATTCCGGATCCTGTATCGCTTACAGAAATCAGGACATGATTCCCAATATGGCTGCCGGCATGCCCGGATACAAAATCTTTATCCAATACTACATTATTAGTTTCAATAATAATTTTATTTTCTTCAGCATGATTTCCTTTTTGATAAATTGCATCCCTGGCATTTACGGCTAAATTAATAAGTATCTGTTCTATTTGACCCGGGTCTGCTTTTACCGGGTGGATTTTTTCACCCAATTTTGTTTGCAAGTTAATATCTTCTCCGATTAATCTGCGCAGCATTTTATCAAGTTCAATAATAACGGTATTAATGCAAATAATTTTCGGATCAATAATTTGTTTACGGCTAAAGGCAAGTAACTGACGGACCAGCTTACCGGCTCTTTGCCCGCCCTTAGAGATTTGTTCTATTTTACTAAAAAGCGGATTATTAAAATCTATTTTTGACAACGCTATTTCTGCATAGCCGTTAATTACCGTTAAAATGTTATTGAAATCATGAGCGATGCCGCCGGTCAACTGACCGATAGCTTCCAGTTTTTGTGATTGATATAATTGCGCTTCCAGTTTTTTCTCGCCGGTAATATCACGCTGTACAGCGGCATAATTAATTATTTTTCCCGAATCATCTTTAATTGGAAATATTATGGCGTTAATATAATATAAGCCGCCGTTTTTCCGTTTGTTGATAAATGTTCCTGTCCAGCTTTTTCCGGCGCTGATCGTATTCCATAAATTTTTATAAAATTTATCATTCTGTTTTCCGCTCTTTAAAATACGGGATGTTTTGCCAAGCGCTTCCGATGATTTGTACCCGCTGATTTTTTCAAAGGCAGGGTTAATATATAATATTTTGCCGTCTAATCCGGTAATAACAATAGATTCACTAGATTGCTCAACTACAGACGCTAGCCGCGATAATTCTTTTTCTACCTGTTTTCGTTTAGTAATATTGCGGGCAAAAATTTGACAGGCCGGCTTATTCTGATAACTAAAAGGATTTATTGCCGTTTCTGTATCAACCTCAGCGCCATCGAGGCGGATTAATTTTTGTTCAAAAAAAGGAACCGCCATTCTTCCTTTGGCAACGTATTGAATTTGCTTTTTAACAGCTTCCAGATAATCCGGGTGTATGAAACTGAATATTGGTTTTCTGACTAATTGTTCCTTGTTTTTTGCGCCGAGAAGCTCCAGTCCGGCAGTGTTTATTAAAACAACCCTACCCCTGCTTTGCACAATGATTGCATCCGGGGATATTTCTACAAGCTGGCGGTAACGCTCTTCACTTTCCTGTAAAGCTTTTTCAGTAAGCCTGCGTTCAGTAACGTCACGCAGCGTGACAAGGATTGCTTTATCCTTACCCCAGAGAATAATAGTAGCTGTAAGGTCCATTGTACACACCGAAGAGTCGGCGCGGAGAAACTGCTGGGATTCAAATACTGATCCTTGAACTCGTAATTTTTTTATAAGATCTTTTTGTGATCTTTGAGATTTTTCAGGGAAAAGAATCCAAAAAGGTTTGCCGACAAGGTAACCTTCTTCGTAACCCAATATATGGCTGATGATTTTATTATCTTTGAGGATCAACCCGTTCTTTATGTCAATAATTAAAATAATGTCCAATGCATTCCGAAAGATTATTTTAAAATTTTCTTCGCTTTGCCGCAGCGCCTCCATTGCCTGCTTATATTTAGTACGCTCACGAATAGTTACAATCCCATAAGCAAGGTCGTTAGCTAATTCTAAAAGAAAAGATACTTCTTCATCCTGAAACGCCTCCGGCTCAACCGAATAGATATTCAATACTCCAAAAGTATCGTCATTATTAATTAAGGGCAGGGCAATGGCGGATGTATAATTAGGTATAAGCGTCTCTTTATTCAATGAGCTAAACTCGGAATCATCCAAAATATTTGTAATAATGCGGGGCTTGCCGGTTTTAATTGCCATACTTATTTGACTGCCGCTTCCTTCGGTATCTGCCAATGTTGTGTTTATCGTTTTAAAATATTTTTCATCAAATCCAGCTTGTGCCGCCGGTCGTATTGTTTTCTTTTTATCATCTTCGGCATAGCCAATCCAGGATGAGCGATATCCGCCAATTTTTATTATAATACTACATATATTTTTAAGTAGATCAGATTCCTTCCGGGTGCGGATCAATACCTTGTTGCATTCATTAAGCATTTTGAGGCTGTGATTATTTTTGTACAGTTCTATATCCACCCGCTTTTGTCCGGTGACATCTATAGCAATACCTTGTGTTCCTTTAAAATTGTTTGAGGCGGGTTTTGCGGAAGAATATAGTCCTTCAGCGTTTACTAAAAAAACGGGGGTGCTTTTAATGTCAGTTGACTTGTTATTGACGGATGCGGCAGAATAATTATTTTTTGTTAACAATTTCAGCTCTAAAGATTTTGTGCTTCTATCGCCGGTTCTTCTTTCATTGATCCGATAAAGCGCTTTTCCCTTGTAATCAGGATGAACTATATCAAAAATATTAGTATTAATTAATTCTTTAGGAGAGTAACCATAGCGCTTCACCGCATTATTTATAAAAGTTAGTGTGGAATTATTGTCCACTCTATAAATAATATCAGGTATATTATTCACAATTGAATTTATCTTCTGTTTGGATTTTTTTTGTTCAATTTCCATCTTTTTTTGTTCTGTAATATCAGAAAAAATAGCGGCGCACTTATTTCTTTCAAGCAGAAAAGCAGAAATGAAAAAATGCTTATCCAGGGGGAGAAAATATGTTTCAAATGAGATCGGTTCTTCTGTGGTAATAACTTCCGCGAAGTTTTCTATATAAGACGGTTTTCCTATTTTGTAAAGTTCAGAAGCTTTGCTTCCAACTGCGTCACGCCTTTTTAAACCGGTCATAAATTCATAGACAGGATTAACGTCTAAAATAACATAATCGACTGGCTTACCTGATTTGCTAAAAATAAATTCGAAAAAAGCGAGTCCTTCATTAATTGAAGAAAACAAGGATTGATGTTTTTTATTACTTTGGCGCAGGTTTTGCTGTGACTGCTTTCTCTGAATATCAATTATTTTTCCCGCCAGATGAATATGATCCCCAAAATGAGAGATACAATTTGATGCGGCATTATTCAAAGAAGCTCCGGCAAAACGAGATAATTCAACGTTTCTTTGCCGTAATTCCGTCAATTCATTTACAAGTTGTGTTTTTGTTTTATTTATATCTTCCAATATTCTTGATTCCTGATAATATTAATTGAGCAAGTCTTTATCATCCCTAATCTCAATACTTAGGAAAAAGAATAATGAACAAATTCAAAATTCTGACTATTTGGGACAGAAGAAGGGACGCTATGGCGCATATAAAAGAGAGTGATGGACTGTTGAATTAATGCCTGCCCGCCGTCAGGCAGGGGGTAATGGTTTTCATCAATAATCCAGTACTCCATTAATCCATTATTCCATTTTTGTTCTTTCTTATATACGATATTCAAATATTTTTGATTTGTCTTTAGGATGAACTTGTACTTTTATATTATTTGTTCCTTCTAATTGTAGTGATCTCATATTGAAGAATTTGTCTGCATTTCCAGGATTATCAAAAGAATATATAATCCATGTAGATTTATTATGTGATTCTATCCTGCAGTTTTGAAAATCGGAAAAATTCTGATGTGTATCATTTGTTTTGTTATCTGTATTTTCGGATTTTATATTATTTCCCATTTTCCATCCTTATATTTTTTATAAAACATAAATACATAACGCTTAGCTATATGGGTATTTCTCTGATTAATTTGATCCTGCATGAAAAATGCGCTTTTTCCATTCAAATATAGTCGCTAAGTTTAGATTCGAATTTAATTTATGAATTTATGTATTTGTCTTTTACTCGTCTCGGGAATATTTAAAAATTCACAACCTATTCCGATTTTTTGTGATAAAGGATCTTTCCGGATCCATTTGATTTTTGCATCGATGTTAACAAGAGTTTTTGCTAATGTCCATTGCTTTATCTCCATGAAGATCAAATGATTTCCTTCCTTGAGTTTACCATTTTGATCATTTCTTACGGTGAAGAATATCCCTCCCATGCTTAAATTAAAAATATATGCGGTTAGCGCTTCTTTTTGAATGCCGGGAAAAGTAAAAGTGCCTACTATTCCATCTTCAACAGTAAAGAAAGTTCGTTTAATTTTCCTTTTTTCTTTTACATCTTCTTTCATAATTCTAATCAACTTAATTTAAATTCATGTTAAAGTTTATATCTTGAAACTCAAATGTTTTTTCAAGTGCTTTACATTTTAATCATAACAATATCTAAGTAATGTCTTAACAAAAAGTTCTTTTACTATAAAATGTTAACTATGACTTTTATTGATTCCGTTTAATTAAATAATAACAAAATGGTACAATGTTTGAAATCTATGTAGTCAACATTTTCTTAAACAAGAAGACAGGAATCTCTTTCATTTATTAATTCGCTGACCTTTTGTTTTAAATCGGGCATTAAAAAGGGTTTTTCATACAAGCGGTCTTTCAAAATCGTTTTTATATGTGAGCCAAGTTCCGAATCCGGAAAAGCAGTAATAAAAATAAAGGGAACATCTTTTTTATCCTTATTTACCATATTCATCAATTGGATACCATCGCCTCTGTTTAGAAAAATATCGGAAATGACGACGTCACAATCGAAGGCGCGGAAGGTGCTGACCGCCTCAAGTCGGATCGTAGCCATGTCGTTCT